>DATERO010000145.1:0-6271 GCA_035271465.1 Dysgonamonadaceae bacterium
ATCGAGAAGAGAAATGACCAATAACCAACTTCTTAACTTCGGCCATTTTTGCAATATCTGCTGCTTGTTTTGCAGTAGAATGAGCAGTTTTATTTGCAATTAAAATTTCTGACTCAGCAAAAGTTGCTTCATGATAAAGTACATCAACATCTTTTATATAAGGCACAATAGATTCATCGTAGGCCGTGTCAGAACAGTAAGCGTATGACCGCGGAGGGTCAGATGGTGTTGTAAGACGACTGTTTGGAATAATATCTCCATCAGTATTTACAAAATCTGCTCCAGACTTTATATTATTTATCTCCCGAACTGGAATGTGATAAAAGTCAATCATTTCCCGTTTAATATGGCGCTGTTTTTCTTTTTCCTTAAATAGAAATCCTGAAGATGCTATTCGGTGTTTTAAAGGAAAACAGCTTATGCTTATAGATTTATTCTCAAAGAGAAGATTGGAGCTGTCTGCTGGAATTATAAGTATATTTACATTAAAAGAAAGATTCTTACAAAAGAAGTTGAGAACAGGTCGTAATAATATTTCAACCTCTTTGTGTGCATAAATGGTCAAGTCTGCTGTCCTTCCTAATAAGCCTAATGTAGAGATAAGTCCGGGTAGTCCAAAAACATGGTCTCCATGCAAATGCGAAATAAAAATACTATGTAACTTACTCATACGAGCACCAAATTTTCTCATTTGCAATTGTGTACCCTCACCACAATCTATCATAAACAATTTGCTATTTATATTAACAAGCTGTGATGAAGGCATGTGCCATGTGGTAGGTAGTGCAGAACCGCAGCCTAAAATCTGTATATTGAAGGGTGTCATATGTTTATGTTTTTAAAGTACTGCGAATTGCTTTGGGAAGCTGTAAATAACCCCTATTTGACTTTAGTTGATTAAACTAAAAAGCAATGATAATCTAATCAAAAAAAACAAAATATGCAATTTTATTGTTCTGAGAGATAAGTTAAAACAGGATAATGATCAGAGAATTTAACTCGGTCGACTTTGGTTTTATGTGACTTTAAATTCTTGCTGTGTAATATATAGTCTATTCTGAACAGAAAGAAATCTTCGTAATAAGTGATACCTGGACCAAACCCAGTTGATGCATAAGCATCTTTGAGGTGATTTCCTTTCATTTTTTTGTATGCATATGAAATTGGCGTATCATTGAAATCACCGCAAATAATTTGCTTGTCAAATTCTTGTCGAGCAATGTAGTCTGATAGTTTTTGTACTTGTATAGCTCTTTTGGTATATCCACGTCCCAATCGCTCTTTTATATTCGAAGTGACTTTGTTGAATGTTTCAGAGTCTCTTTTTACTAAGAGATTTCCGTATAATTTTTTATCAGATGCCGATATTCTATTTGACTCTAAATGGGTGTTTGCAACTAAATATATTTCTCCATTAATATCTATTTCATAAACTGCAGCTCCATTATATGAGCCTTTGAAAGTAAATTCCTTGGTGCTCATTATAGGATACTTTGAAAAACAAGCGAGTCCGTAAGTGTGATACTTTCCCGAATACTCTAATCCTGTTATGGAACGATAAGGATATTTGCTTAGTACTTTATTCACATCATTTTGAGTAAGCAATGATTTGCCAGTTTTACTTATCATATACTCCTGCAAGCAAACAATATCTGCATCCGTTTTGGCAATATACTCTAAAAGCGGATGTGCTGAATTGCGTTGCGCTTCGAGTAGGAATCCCATTACGTTATATGTGAGTACCTTTAAACTTTTGTCAGGTGCAGTTTGTGTTTTTAGATGAAGAGGAAAGAAAGTCGTAATAGGTTTAATACATATGATTAAAGCTATTATAATTACGAAAGCGAACTTCCACTTTTTGAATATAATCCAGAATAATAGGCATAATATATTTGCCAAAAGAATAATGGGGAATGCAATTCCCATGAAAGAAAAGAATGAGGTTCTAAGAGGTGATATATACCAAGCGGGGAAAGATAGTAGAAGTAAAAAAGTGGATAATATTGTGATAGTAAGAACTATTGCTTTCGTTAGTTTTTGTATCATTAATTAGGAGCGTTAATTTTATTTTTCACCAGCATCAAATAGTTGACGTTTCTCTTCCGCTGATAAACTGTCATATCCTGACTGCTTTAATTTATCTAAAATGGCATCAATTTTATCAGATTCTTTCTTTTTTCTGTAATTAAAGTCATAATCCGTTTCTGTCCGTTTATAAACAACTTTGTGAACACCTTTGACTTTTCTTTTCTTGAATAAGTTGGCAATGCTATCTAAGAATCTACTTATTGGCAAAGTAAAGTCTTTCCCTTTTTTATATTGAGATGCAAACAGGTACCCTACAATGGCTCCACCAATATGTGCAACATGCCCTCCAGGGTTACTACCGCTACTCAAAGAAAAGAAGTCGATAACAAAAACTATTAATGCAATATAGATTATTTTTACACGACCAAATAGAAAAAGATTGAGTGCAACATCTTGTCTGTAAAATGCTGTTGCGAAAACTATAGCCATCACCGAGGCAGAAGCACCAATCATAATACCTGGTCCACTTTCCAAATACAATGGGATAGTGTTATAAGCGATAATAAAAAGTAATGCTCCTGCTAACCCACCTAATACATATAAACTGCCAAGAGTCCTTTCATGAAAGTAGCTTAAGAAGATATTACCAAACCAGTAAAGCCACAGCATATTAAAAAGAATATGCATAAATCCTTCATGAACAAACATATAAGTAAGTGGTGTCCAAAACCTACTTACTAAATCACTTAGGTGAGATGGAACTGCTATGAATGAAAGCAGATTAAGGCTTTCAAGACGAAATAGAGTTGTTATAACATAAAGCACTTGAATAGCAATGAATATACCTATGTTTATGAAAATAAATTTCATAAGTATATTACCGCTATTGAATCTGCTTTTTATTGTATCAAAAAAATCTGACATTCTTTTTATCTTTCTTTCTCCAATATAGTATCACAAATATACCAAAAAACATTCCCCCTAAATGCGCAAAGTGTGCAACATTATCTCCAGGCAGATAAGCCAGTCCGAAAAAGAGCTCTGAAACGCCATACAGAATAACCAGCCATTTAGCTTTTATAGGGAATGGAAAGGGAATAATATATAAAGGGATGTTAGGGAATAGCATTCCAAATGCAAGTAATATTCCGAATACAGCACCAGAAGCGCCTATCGTTCCTGTATTCATCAATAAGTTGAGGGTACCTTTGGCGGCATCTGTATAGTTCATGTTCTGTTCCAATAGTTGACGTCCCTGTTCATATACTTCATATATAGCATCAGAAGAAAGTCCCACTTTTACGGAATACATACGTATACCTATCACTAGCATTTGGATTAATGCTGCACCTATTCCAGTAATAAAATAGTAGGTTAGAAATCTTTTTGGTCCCCATATTTGTTCTAATAAACGTCCGAACATAAATACGGCGAACATATTAAAAAACACATGCCCGAAAGAGTGCGGGTCGTGTAAAAACATATAGGTAACGAGTTGATATATTCTAAAATTTGAAGACTCAAAATAATAGAGCCCTAGATAATCTGACAGGTCAATTCCTTTTTGCATGAGAACCATTTGTCCCAACCAAATAATTAAATTGATTATGAGGATGTTCTTGCAAACTGGAGGTATCCCACTAAAAAAACTCGATCGAGTTTGTTGCATTAGTTCTTTTCTTTGTGTGTTTAAACAGCAAAAATACAGATTATTTCCGTTAAACACTCTGTTTTGAAGCATAATTGAGTTTTTTTTGGATATTAGCGATGTTTTTTTACTATTTTCTTGATAGTTGTTGTTTAATAATCTATATTTGACTCTCAAATAGGCCTAAGCCTTAATGTTATATGTTTAATTTATTATCATTTTTCTTATGAACAAATCAGAATTAGTTAGTGCAGTTGCCCAAAAATCTGGGTTAACTAAAGTAGATGCTAAAAAAGCATTGGATGCCGTATTGGAATCAATTGGTGAAGAATTGAAGAACGACGGAAGAGTTGTTCTCGTAGGTTTTGGATCGTTCTCTGTTACCGAAAGAAGTGCTCGTAAAGGAATCAATCCTCGTACAAAAGAACCTATTGACATTCCTGCAAAAAAAGTTGTTAAGTTTAAAGCTGGTTCGGAGTTGAGCGCTTTATAAAAACATACTTTAATACATATTGTAAAAGGGAGCAAATAGAAAATTTGTTCCTTTTTTGTTTTTAATACAAAAATGCTTTTTAAAATGTTTCTCGTTTAAAAAAAACAATTACCTTTGCACTCTTATTACAATGTTGACTCCGTAGCTCAGTCGGTAGAGCAAATGACTCTTAATCATTGGGTCGTGGGTTCGATTCCCACCGGGGTCACTTCTATTTGTTTTAATGTTGACTCAAATCTGTTGCGAATTGTTAGTGAACTTAAATATATTGTCTTCACTCTATTTGCTATCGTCTATCACATCCATATTATCAAAGTGTTATCAACCTGCCACTAAATTTGGTCTGTCGGGCTTAATTGTTTAGGTTGAGAGTCAAATTTTCGCAATGATATCATTTGTTAAATTTGCTGTCTTCCAAAAAATCACTTTTTACTATTATAAAAACTCGATGTGTTTTAATAAAAAAAGACCTACATTATAAATGTAAGTCTTCTTCAAGCGTGGTCCCAACAGGGCATGATCCTGTGACCCCCTGATTATGAGTCAGGTGCTCTAACCAACTGAGCTATGGGACCAGTTTCAACACTAACAGTATTGAAAGCGGGTGCAATATTACTATTTTTTTCAATAACTACAAAATAAATTAGCATTGGATATGAGATAATCCTCAAAAAAATGCTCAATTACCAAAAGATGGCATAGTTAAGGGTCAACCCAATCTCCATTCTTTTTGATAAGGGCTATTAGACGTTCAACAGCTTCCGATTCAGGAATGTTTTTCTCAATACGTTCCTTTTTCTTGTAAAGCGATATTTTTCCTGGTTCTGCTCCTACGTATCCATAATCGGCATCTGCCATTTCTCCAGGTCCATTTACAATACAGCCCATCACACCAATCTTCAACGTTTTGAGGTGTGAGAATGATTCTTTAATTTTTGCTACCGTATCCTGCAAATTAAATAAGGTGCGACCACAGCCTGGACAAGAGATAAACTCAGTTTTGCTGGTTCTCACCCTCGCAGCTTGTAAAACTCCAAACATACAAGCGTCAACATCGGTAGTAGGAATTGCATGGTTTTCGTTAGTTAGCATAATGCCATTGCCAAAGCCATCTAATAATAAGGTGCCAAAATCGACACTCGCTTTTATTTGCAGGTCTTCTGGTTCACTCTCATTGTATGCTCGATGAAAAACAACAGGAATGGTACAATCATTATCTAATAGGGTGTGCATAAATGCACGTTGTTCCGCTACTCCATTAATATGATTGGTTTCTAAAATAACAACTGTATCGTTAAGTTGCTTCAACTTTTCAATTAGACTCTCCCTAACCAACTCTGTATAATTCAACGTGAGGAACTTTAGTTTAGCATCGCATGAATCCAATAAATCCAACTGAGATGAAGCAAACAGTGGATACTGATCAATTTCATCTTTCCAAGCCTCAAAATCCAAAATCAACTTCATGCCTTTCGGCATATCGGCAGGAATCTCTTTTCCTACATACACATAATCGGGAATGAAGTGTGGGTTGATAGCACCTCCATTACTATTCGATCTATCTGATATGACAACAGGGAGACATTCCTCTCCGATGTTCTTTACATTATTTGTGGTGCGTCTATCTATAGAGAATGGTGAAAACTTTTTACTGAGTGATGCTTCAATGGGTGCATGATTATCGCGAAGCGAAATATAATCAATTAGCTTTTGTGCAACTGGCAATTCGCATTCGGGGTCTTCACTTAGTGAAACCCTGATAGTATCACCAATTCCATCAGAAAGCAATGCGCCAATGCCAACGGCAGACTTGATTCTTCCATCTTCACCACCCCCTGCCTCAGTTACACCCAAATGCAGTGGGAAGTGCATATCCTCAGCATCCATCCTATTTATGAGTAGCCTCACCGACTTAGTCATCAATAACGTATTAGAAGATTTCATGGAAATGACTATATTTCTAAAGTCATGCTTTACAGCGATACGAAGATATTCGAGACATGACTCTACCATTCCTTCTGGAGTGTCACCATAACGTGTCATTATTCTGTCGGACAGTGAACCATGATTCACACCAATGCGAATAGCAACTCCATTTACTT
>DATERO010000146.1:0-5369 GCA_035271465.1 Dysgonamonadaceae bacterium
TCAGAAGACGAAGTCGCCATGGACCAGCTGCGCAGCAACAGTAAAGAGCAAGCCATGCTGGGGCAGTTTCCTGACTCGATTAATAAGGCTGTGATTGAAAGCATGGGCATTCATGAAAAGATGGCGATGAAAGTGCTGTCCAATGAAGCTGTGGCGCAAGGGTTTGTGAGCTTGATGTTTGATGTGTTGATGAAGGGGTTGAGAGGTAAAGAAGGTGGGGCTGGGCGAGAGGGCTAACAGGCTGAAGTCAGTTTAGATTTTCTGGTAACTTTGCTTTTGTTTTTTAAGATGTTGTTTTGGTGCTGGCTGTTTGCACAGCCTATTATGGTTAGTGTTTGTTTATGTGCTTGATTTAACGCTCAGTGCTGCTTGTTTATATGCTGGTTTTTAATATAAAACTATGTAAATCAAGCGGTTATAGGATGCGATGATTAGATAGTGCGCATGCAGCGAGTAGGATAGGCGGCATGCTTGATTTGCTACCAAGGAGAGCCCTGTGTTTGTTGAGAAAGTATTGCAAATTCAGGTGCTTACATTAAATAACAGTAAGCGGCTTTAAGGGTAAAAGTGAGCGTGCTTACTAATAATCTGTTATGTGGAGCATCTAGTGTGGCACTAAGTAAAAAAGAAATATTTGATGCTGATATTATATCTAATCATTATTCTGGTAAGTATTTCGAAGGTAAAGATCCACCTGATATTTATTTGGAATTTAACGGTGGTCTTGTAGGGATTGAGCTAACTGAGTTAAATGAAAATTTACAAGATAATAGAAAGTCAATTAATATGGCTTATCAGGGCTTGTTATATAATTTAGATATTCCCAACTTTAAGTTGTATAAAGTCACAATTTATCATGCAAATATAAAGTTGAATAAAAAAAGAAGAAAAGAAATAATTAACTTCTTAAAAACGGCTGTAAATAACGATAAGAAATGTATAGATGGTGTTTTTGTTAAGCTCATTATTGAAGAGCAAGACAATAAAAAAGGAAGAGTATTTCCTTTCTGTATGCCATTAGATAAGTGCAATCGAGACATAGGTAAAGTTATTAAAAACCTAGCGTACGCTTCTATAGATAGTGTTTTTAAGGAAATTTTAGATAAAGCAATCGATACCAAAAAGATTAAGTGTAAAGCTATCGCAGGCGATGCTTGGTTAGCTCTACATGATAATTACACCTCGTATTTCAATTTTTCTAATACAGAAAGTATTGATTTATACAATGAAGCTATGCTTGGCATCGATTTCGGTATATTTAAAAAAATATTAATAATATATACGGATGGTAATCTAATTGAGTTCAATGCACGAACCACATAATAAGGCCATTAAATTTGTTCCCTACGGTCACAGTATGCTCGTTCCTCGCACCGTCTATGGCGGCGTTATGTGTCATTTCAGAGTTGTGGAATCTTAAGAGGCGAATTGTGGAACAAGATATTACTAGTAGTCTTTCTTATTTAGATACAACTATAGCGTCATTAGCTTTAGTTGTTGCTTTGGTAGCTGCTATATTTGCAAGAAGTTCATCAAAGTCTGCAAAGCTTACAGCTAAATTAGCTGAGCAAACGCTGTATCAATCTAAGCTTGTGGCGGTGCAATCATATCCTTCAGTAGATTTTGTCGAGATAGTTGATGAAGACACCGAAAGCCCTAAATTAAAGTTTATGATTTACAATGTCTACGATAGACCAATAAAGCTTGAAAGTGTGCAAGTATATGTTTACGACCGTAAACCAAGAACATTGCTCAATCTATATAAACAATATACTGAAGGTTTGGACTTGGACTTTAGGATAGCCGAAGGGGTTCATTGGAATCCTTTAGGTAATCTAGAACAAAAATTATACTTTAAAAAAGACGCAGCTAGATTTCGAGTTATAAAAGATCAAGAGAGTATACTTGTCTTCGTCAGAGAAATTACAAGTTACAAACATAAACATCTTAAGGTAATTGTAAGAACTAATATATCTGAGCAAATATTAAGATTTGATACTTATGGGTCAAAATTGTTGTTCGAGGTAAATAGTAATATTCAGTATCATATTAAGCGATTAGGCTAATCTTTTGTACAGGTCTTACTCTTAGCTTAGCCACATAACAAGCAGTTCAACGCGGAAGCGTAAACGGTTGCCATTGTTTTTTAAAAAAGATAAAGGCGCAAAAACAATGGCAATCTACGCTCCGGTTAACTGGGCGTTAGATAAAAAACCCAATTAGAGAGAAATATGAAATACAGAAGTTTAAGGAAATGGGATGATAAAGAGAATTCAAAAGGATTGATACTCTTTGCGCAAATGATTGATGAACTTCTTTTTGAGTTCACATTGGACACATACAAACCATCAGCGATGAATTCTAGTCTGTTGATACGAGAAGCAATTCTGACACATAAAGCTGTCGAAGCTGGGACGATTCAAAAGCCAAACCTAGGTCATGTTCTCAACGAGCTATGTGAGAATCTAGATAAGGATATTATCGCTCATTCGCTTCTTTCAGTAGACATTAAAGGGATTAAGGCAATTCTAAAAAATCCAAAATCATCAGGAAGTAGTATCCTTACTTGTATTAGGCTTCTGGAAAACCAAATCCCACTGAATCGTTACAAGAGTAAAAATGAAGAACTACTTATTAAATATATATGTGGTGATCAAAATCCATCAAAAATTAGGTATTTCACAAGAAGTTATATAACAACACTTTTGAATAGTGGTTATTCTGAGAAATATATACAAGAAATATCACGTAGTTATTTCCATTATTCTGATGATAGAATTTTTGGTAGCGCTGCAATAGAAGACTACTTGGAATTGTTTAATAAGGAGACTCAAGAATATTTTGTTATTTATAGAGCTCCTATGTACTTCAAGCACTTTGTTAAGGGGGCTTCCAAACTCAGTATAACTGTAACTGATGAAGTGGCTGATTTCGGGAATATAATTGATAGATTTAATTTCAAATTAAATAAAAATGAAATCTACATGCAAGCAAAATGTACAGCAAAAGAACCTCATGCAG
The DNA here is from genome assembly GCA_035271465.1 of Dysgonamonadaceae bacterium. Taxonomy (GTDB): domain Bacteria; phylum Bacteroidota; class Bacteroidia; order Bacteroidales; family Dysgonomonadaceae; genus UBA2632. The sequence continues at coordinate 3,022 of DATERO010000146.1, forward strand.
CAAAAAAACATGCAGATATTATGATTGAGCAACTTCAAACTCTTATAGGGCTATATCATCATAAAGAAGCACCTAAGCCAATATTGGAAGGTTTGGTTGTATTTCCTGATAAAAAAAATGGAAAAAAAATATCGAGTCATTTTAATCCAATGCACAAGTGTAGAGACCTAAAGGCAGGCGTTGCAGCAAGGCGACTAGAGATGTTTATGGATGGTTTCTCAATGGAAAAAGCATCTTTTTATAAGTTTAATCGTAGCGCAGAATTACATGCGCTAGCTCTTGGTAGCGATTCAGTCGAAAATCAACTTATAAATCTCTGGATTGCTCTTGAATCACTGATCCCCAGTAAAGATGATGATAAAGTTTCCCAGATTGAGCATATATCCAAATCAATTATGCCTTTTCTAAATCTGGGTTATATTCAAAAAATAACTACTCGCTTATCAAAAGATCTGCTTTTGTGGAACGCAGGTAAAATAAAAGAAATTCTTAGGCAGATAGATGGTAATGGAGTCATGGAAAAAATCTGTTATTTATTGGCTTTAGAAAAATATAAACCACTAAGAGTTGATCTATCTAACAGTTTTGGAGATTTTCACCTCCTTCATGAACGATACAAATATTTAGAATTCCTATTCTCTTCACCAGCAAATTTTGTCTCTACTTTAGAATCTCACACCCAACGTGTTGATTGGCAGATTAGAAGAATATATAGAGCAAGAAATATGATTGTTCATGATGGTGTCACTCCTTCATATGTTGAAATTCTAATAGAAAATACACATGATTATTTAGATTCAATCTTTTCTTCGTTAATGGCGTTAGCCTCTCAGGAGTATATTCTTAACTCTATTGACCAAGGATTTAAGATGGTTGAGATTAGTTTTGATTCTTATTTAAAAGCCTTAAATGAAAAAGAAATTATATTTACAGAAGAAAATATTGATCAACTAATTTTTAAGTATAAGATCTAACAAGCGCATGTTGTCGGACTGGTTTTCTGCTGCGCACCAAACCAGCCGAAAATGCTGGCGTTATGTGTTTTCCTAGAGAATGGAGTTTCTGATGAAAATGAGTCACCTCGATCATTTAGTTCTGCTGTTGCAGAAATTCTAACAACACCGAACTTTTATGAGAAAGTCTTGGGTATGAAAGCCGTTCGTTTTGGAGTTGGTCGGATTGCACTAGAGTTTGGCAACCAAAAAATCAATCTTCATCAGCTAGGTAATGAGTTTGAACCTAAAGCTCAAAATGTCAGATCTGTGCTTTATTACCGGTACTGATCTGTTTGACGCAATGGAGCATGTGAAGAATCAAGGTATGACTATCATGGAGGGGCCTGTAAAACGTACAGGCGCACAAGGCGCAATCACATCATTCTATTTCAGAGATCCTGATGGGAATCTCATTGAAGTATCAACGTATGTAAACACATAACAAACGCCTTATATTTTTACTAGGAAATCATCTTTTGCGGATTGAGTAACAAATCAAACCCGCAAGCATTCGCATACTTCATCAACGTAGCCCAGCTCGGATTGCTATTTCCACGCTCAAGCCTGCTGATATTACTTTTCTGTGTATTCATGCGTTCAGCCACTTGTTCTTGAGTTAAGCCAGCTTGTGTACGCATTGAAATCAGCTGATCGATAAGCGTAAATTCAGCTTCTAAATTATCGTACTCAGCTTTTACTGCAGGATTAGCGAGTGCGCGTTTTTTTAATGTTTGTAAGCTCATAATAAATTGACCTCTTTTTGGCGTTGTCGAGCCAGTTCTAATTCTTTTCTTGGCGTCTTCTGTGTCTTTTTCACAAAAGCGTGGAGAACATAGACCTGCTGGCCTTTTAGGTAGCAAAACAATCCGCGACCTATACCTTCTTGGGCTTTGGCTCTAATTTCAAACAAGCCATCGCTTATTGCTTCTGTGTGGGGTGGACCAAGGTTAGCCCCATGCTTTTCAATTAACTCAAGCAGCTTTAGCATTCGAGCTTGAGTTTTATTTGGCATCTGAAGAATTTGATCTTCAACACCTAGATAAAAATGCACCTTCCATTTCATACGTTAACGTCCTTGCTTGGTTATCATATACGATAACTTGGTGATTATTAAAGCATTCCACTTAATAAATTACTCAAGCCTCTTAGGGCTGCTTATTTCTTTATAGCCCAACATTCGGCAAACGCCAGTCGCCATCCCTTGCATCCCCACGCAAAATGAGTACAATACGCCCACACCAAATCTTGGTGTTTCGTTATGGCGACCCTGCCGGTCCCCTCGCAACGATTAACCGTAAACCTGGTCAGGCCCGGAAGGGAGCAGCCATAGCGGTGACATTGTGTGCCGGGGTG
>DATERO010000147.1:0-5157 GCA_035271465.1 Dysgonamonadaceae bacterium
GAGCTTGATAATTACATCCATGGTTCTGCTAATGTTGTTGGATTGATGTGTTTAATTGTTTTCCTTGATGGTGACATGGCTAAATACAACAAGCTGAAGCAACCTGCAATGATGCTAGGCGCTGCATTCCAGAAAGTAAACTTTCTTCGAGACCTTAAAGCAGACACACAAGAATTGGATCGGCTTTACTTCCCTGATGTGGATATAAACAACTTCACAGAAGAGACAAAACAGACATTAATCAATAGCATTGAAGCGGATTTTCAAGAAGCAGAAAGAGGAATAAAAGAATTACCTGGCAAATCAAAACTTGCGGTTTATATTGCATTTAGTTATTACAAGAAGCTTCTACATAAACTAAAAAAACTCCTGCAAATGAGATTATTAAAACTCGCATACGTGTACAAGACTCCACTAAATTCTTTTTATTAGGAAAAGCTTATATGAAATATAAACTAAATATAATTTAGTCATTCAAAATAAGAAGAAAATAATTTTAGTTGTGAAATAACAGATGTGACTCAACTACGTCAATTTTCGAACGCAGACTTTTCAAACAATAACATATGTCGCTTTATACAATCATTCTCATTGCTTCCATATCAATACCATTTTTACTTAGTTTTGATAAGAAACTTCAATTCTACAAACAGTGGAAGTATCTAATACCCTCAATTGTAGTTATTGCACTCTTTTATATTGTGGGCGATATCTACTTTACAAAGATCGGCGTTTGGGGGTTCAATAGAACTCACTTGTCCAATATATTTCTCTTCAAACTACCCATCGAAGAGTGGCTGTTTTTTTTGGCTATCCCTTATGCAAGTATTTTTCTGCATGATGTGCTACATGCCTATTTCCCAAGTTTCCAATTACCAATCTATGTGTCAAGACGCCTCTCTATTTTCTTTTTTCTCATGGCGTTGGTTACCTTATTACTCTATTTAGATAAAGCATATACAGTATATATATTGACTATTTTTATTATTATCATTACTGTATCTTATTTTGATAAGTCTGATACAATCAGTCGTTTCTATTGCACTTTTCTTATAATCTTGATTCCGTTTGTATTGGTTAATGGTGTACTCACAGGAGCTTTCACGGCGGAACCTGTTGTGTGGTATGACCACAGCGAGAACCTCAACTTACGATTCATAACCATCCCCATCGAAGATTTCATTTATGGGTTTACAATGCTATTGGGTGCAATAATGCTCCGAAACCGATTAAAGAAGAAGGAAGGATGATTTCAACAAATCGATTTTTGAATTTCTTTCGCACCAAGCAGGTCACTATAACCTTCCTGTTTATTATATTCTACTCCGTGGGAGTAGTGGGTATGCTATTACCCGCTACTGCTGATTACTTTCAACAACTGACTCCTTTTGCTTTATTGCTTAGCTTCACGGTTCTTTCACTTTCCGATGTAAGTGAGAATAGAAGAAAGCTGCTGTTCTATCTATTGTTTATCTATCTTTCATCCTTCGCAATTGAAGTAGCAGGTGTTTATACAGGAGTAATTTTTGGCACATATTCCTATGGAGTTAATTTGGGGGTTAAATTGTGGGAAACACCATTAATTATAGGAGCTAATTGGTTTTTCTTAGTTTATACATCGGCTGCCATTTTTGAAAAAACAAGAATTACACCCCCTTTAAAGGTTTTGTTAGCATCAACCACTATGCTTGTTTACGATATTGTGATGGAACAAGTAGCCCCAAAGTTGGATATGTGGGATTGGAAACATCCATCTGTGCCATTTCAAAACTACTTTTCTTGGTTTTTAATTGCCATAGCTTTCCACATTGGACTACGATCATTGAAAATTACAATCAAGAACAAATTGGCATTATCTGTCTTGTTATGTCAATTTATATTTTTTGTGCTGCTCTTTATATTCTTAGCTCGATAATATGATTATAAAAGCAAAACATAACTTCATCATACATCCGATATTCAAACAATTCTCTCGGATAATGATTAATCGTCATTTTTCGCAGGTAGAAGTTATCGGAGATATAGAGTTGAGCAACAACCATTCTATTCTTTTGCTCTCCAATCATACCAGTTGGTGGGATGGTTTTTGGCATCTCTATTTAAACATGAAAGTATTTGAAAAGAAGTACCACTTTATGATGCTCGAAGAGCAATTGAAAAAGCATTGGTACTTTAATTATACAGGTGGGTTCTCGGTAAATAAATCATCAAAATCAATTGTAGAGACTGTTCAGTATTCGGCAGAGTTGCTCTCCCACCCCAACAATTTGGTGTTGATGTTTCCTCAAGGAAAAATAGGATCTTTACACAAAAGATCTATTGAGTTTGAAAAAGGTGTTCAAAAGATTATTGAAAGAACAGACAGAAATCGGGTTCAAATTGTTTTTTTAGTTAATTCCATTGATTATTTCATAAATAAGAAACCAATTTTGTATCATTACGTTACAGAATATAAAGAAAGCGATACTAACTACCTTTCATTGGAAAAAAGTTACAATAAATTCCTCAATGAAAGTATCAAACACCAAACAGAAAAGGAAGTATAAATGGAATATGTTGCATACATAATAATCGCATTTACCTCCATTCAACTATTGGTAGCATTTACCAACTTCTTGTTTAACCAAAAATTGAGCAAAGCTACCAAGAGCAATAAATTAATTTCGGTGCTTATTCCTGCACGAAACGAAGAGCACAATATACGTAACATTTTACACGACTTGATGGAACAAAAGTACAGAAACATTGAAGTGCTTGTGTTTGATGACCAGTCGAGCGATAATACAGGAGATGTTGTGAGAGCTATTGCAAACAACCATGACAGGATACAACTTATCTCTTCAGAAGGGCTACCAGATGGTTGGTTGGGGAAAAACTATTCCTGTCACTCATTATCACAAAAAGCCAAAGGTGATTTCTTATTGTTTCTTGATGCCGATGTTAGAATTAAGAACAATGTGATTGCACAAACCTTATCCTTTACAGAAAAGCACAAGCTCAGCTTAGTTTCTGTTTTTCCAAAACAGATTATGAGGAACAATGGTGAAAATGCTACTGTTCCAATCATGAATTATATTTTATTGACCCTCTTACCATTAATATTGGTTCGCAAACTTGAGCTATCTTCATTGGCTGCTGCAAATGGTCAATACATGTTTTTTGAAACAGAGAAATATATAAAGATCCTGCCTCATGAATTAATGAAGTCTGAAAAAGTAGAAGATATTAAAATTGCACGCCATTATAAGAGAAACAAACTCAAAATGGCTTGTCTTGCAAACGAGACAGATATTAAATGCAGAATGTACGGTTCTTACAAAGAATCATTGAATGGATTTGCTAAAAACATCACAACCTTTTTTGGCAGCTCAATTATACTGACAATTCTCTTTTGGTTTATCACCACATTGGGTTTTTTACCAATTCTACTAATCTATGATACATCTGGGCTGGCTCTTTATCTTATTGTCATAATAATTACTCGCATATTGGTTTCAATCACAAGCCACCAATCAATTACGAAAAACATCACCTATCTAATCATTCAACAATTATCTCTCGGATTAATGATAGCAAAATCAATACATAACCACTTTAGAAAACAATATATATGGAAAGAAAGAAATGTACACTAATACTTCTTATTTTGTCATTCGTTATGTTTTCAATCACAGCACAATATAAATCAGAGATTTACAAAGCATATATTAATAACAAGATGAGTAGTTGGAAATCTGTTATTGATAAAATGCAACAAGAAACGAACCAGTCAGATGAATCTCTGTTGGAGTTGATCAATTACCAATACGGATATATCGGTTGGTGCTTGGGTAATGATGAAAAGAAGCAAGCCAAAAACTACTTAAAACTAGCTCAAGACAACTTAGCTATTCTTGAAAAAAGATTGTATAATACATCATATATCAATGCATATAAATCGGCATTCTATGGCTTTAGTATTGGTTTAAATAAACTGAAAGCTCCTTTTTCAGGCCCTAAAAGCATTGATGCAGCGAAGCATTCCATGAAAGAAGATGCAAGTAATCCATATGGATTTATCCAATATGGAAACGCACAGTTCTACATGCCTCCCATTTTTGGAGGCTCTAAATCAGAAGCGCTCTCGTATTATCATCAAGCAGAGAACATTATGTTAGAAAATCCAGGCAATCTGAAAGAAGATTGGAATTATCTAAGCCTTTTGGTAAATATAGCCGAGGCCTACACCGAAATGAAAGAGTATGACAAGGCAGAAGAGTACTTCAAGCAAATTCTTGAAGTAGAACCCAACTTCAATTGGGTGAAAAATGAATTATACCCCGATTTTAATAAAAAGAGAAACAATGAATAAAGATAAAACTGTATTGGTGGTCGGTGCTGGTTTGGGCGGATTGGCTGCAGCTCTACGCTTAGCCTCTAGAGGCTACAAAGTAGAAATGTTGGAAAAAAATGCGCAAGCTGGTGGCCGATTAAATCAATTAAAGAAAGATGGTTTTACTTTTGATATTGGCCCAAGCTTTTTCAGTATGTCATACGAGTTTGAAGAGTTTGCAAAAGATTGTAATATCAAACTGCCCTTTAAATACATTGAACTTGACCCACTCTACTCTGTCAACTTCAGCGACAATCCCAAAACATATCATTTGTATAAGGACATATCAAAGCTGGCTGAGCAATTTAAGGATGTAGAGCCCGATTTTGAAGAGAAGATGAGAAAGTATCTGAAGAAATCGGGTGCATTGTTTAATGACACAGTTGATTTGGTTGTGAAGAATAACTTCGACTCTATCTTTGATTATATCCTCACGCTTATGCGTGTCAACCCTATTCACATACCTGTACTTTTCAAAAGCTTTTTCAAGCAAGTAGAAGACCATTTCGATTCGAAAGAAGCGCAGCAAATTGTTTCACTGGTTGCTTTCTTTTTGGGAAGAACACCTTTTGATACCATGGCGATATATACGCTGCTTTCTTACACGGAGTTTCAACATGATGGATACTACAATGTAGAGGGAGGCATGTACAAAATAGTAGAAGGATTTGTTGACGAACTGGCAAAAGCAAATGTAAAGATACATTACAATACAGAAATAGTGGACTACACATTTAATGGCAAAAAGATTGAATCTGTAGTGGATGGAAATGGTAAAAGATGGA
>DATERO010000148.1:0-2780 GCA_035271465.1 Dysgonamonadaceae bacterium
ACTTTGGTGTTGGGGTTTTTTGATTTAATAGCTTGCAATGCCTCTTGAAAATTGCCATTGGGCATATTCAAATCAAGAATTGCCAAGTCAAAGTTTTTTACTTTGATGATACTCATCACTTTTTGATAATCGTCGGCCTCATCAACAATAAAGTCAGGTCTTAATTTTTTAATCATCATTGAGAGGCCCAGTCGGACCACTCCATGATCATCTGCTATTAGTATTCTTTTTTCCATATGCTTTATGTTAACTGTTATTGCATGCATTCAATATTGGCTATTAGCCCAAAGTCTAATAATCGTATTTGACACGTAGTGTATTGATAATCTACTTGATTGTATTGAGTTTGTAAATTCCATCTACACTTAATGCTTCCCAACAACACCTTTTTCTTACGTGTGCAATTTAAGCAAATATATCATATCAGTCAATGTTTTAATGTATTTTTATTGAAAATACATTAATCGTTGTCTTCTACTTTATGCTCTATGTTTAGTATCAAGCGATATTTTGACTATAGTTCCTTCATTTGGTTTAGAGTGTACTTCAACACTCCCGCCCAGTTTTTCAATAAAGTCTTTAACGATCACTAAACTTAAGCCCGCACCTACCTCATTCTGTGTCCCTTTGTAGGGAGAGCCATCAAGTGTAAAGATGTTATTATGTACATTGTTACTCATGCCCATTCCTTGATCTTTAATTTCAATGCAAGTCTCATTGTGTTGTGAGCCTGCTATAAACATCACTTCGGCATCTTTGTTCGAATATTTTACTGCATTCTCTAATACTTGCTTTAAAATAAATTTGAGTAATAACTTATCGCTTTGTAATACAAGAGTTTCGTCGCCTGAATAACGAATAGATATATCTTTGGAGCTTATTTGAGAGTGCAACTCTTCTTTTAATTCTAAAAACAGCTCATAGATAGAAACATCTTCGATCTGCAATTTAAAACCATCAGTCTGTGCGTTGATCCATGCGAAAGTACTATCAAGTGTTTTTAAGTTCTTCTCGGCTATTTGCTTTATTTCTGGGAGCATAGTTAAAAACATCTCCTGAGGAATATCTTTTTTTTCATAAGCGTTCAGCAAATAAACAATGTTGTGAAACATCCCCTTGAAGTCGTGTGCAATCAGTGACAACCACTTTGTTTTTAATTCGTTTTCACTCTTTAGTTTTTCAATAATAAGCTTTTTTTCCATATCAGCCCTTTTTTAGTTTGTCTTACTCGGTAGTCAGAATGTCATTTACTATTTCAACTTCAATTAACATAGCCTTCATCAAATCATCGATATATTCTTTATCGAAATCATCTAACAATTCAAATGAAACAGCAAGCTTACTCAATTGAGTTAAACCAACTGCAAGGCTTGTGCCTTTTAGTTTGTGTCCAGTAGCTTTAATAGCATCTAGATCATTTTCAATAATGGCATCTTCCAGTGCTTTTACGCTTTCTTGGATGCCTATTTTAGCTAATTTGACAAACTTACCTTTAAATTCGAAGTCGTCAGTTGCATATTGTTTGAACCATGACTCATTGATATGCTCTACTTCACTGCAATTTTCATACTTTGTGCGAGTAGGGCTATCACAGGAAGGCAACCATTTCTGAAACATTTTACTCAAGTTTTCTTTTACAAGAGGTTTGGCCATAAAATCATTCATGCCAGACTCCAAACATCTCTCTTTCTCACCCGCCATATTGCCAGCTGTAAGAGCTATAATAGGTACTTCACTGTTTACTTCCAACTTGCGAATCTCCTTTGTTGCATCAATTCCGTTCATGTTGGGCATTTGAATATCCATGAGTATAATATCAGGTTTTTCGGATAAAAACAAACTTACAGCTTCAAGTCCATCTTTTGCTTCAATTATTTGTCCATGCGGAGCAATTTGTTGTGCCAAAATCTTAGACAAGTAGAGATTAATTTCATTGTCCTCCACTATTAGAATAGTAGAACTACATTTAAAATTATCAAATGTCTCTTTTGAGGAAATCTCATTGATTTCTGTATTTTTGTTTTTCTGTAAATTCTGATTTTTCAACTGAGCCAACACATGATACATCTCTTGCATTTTAATCGGTTTGACGAGTCGAGACTTCACATCCAGCTCGTCGCAGGCAGACTGTAATTTATCGTCGTCCGATGAGCTGTAAAGCATCACTATTGGTTGCGATATATTACGCTTAACTATCTCTTTTATTTTTCTAATGGTCTCAATTCCGTCCATCACGGGCATATGGTAGTCCATTATGATGATATCATACTCAGCACTTTTTTGTAACATCAGTAAGGCTGCGAGTCCGCTGTCTGCTTCATCTACTTGAATGTCTTTGAGCTCGAGCATACGCTTCAGAATTTGACGATTACTGTCGTTATCATCAACAACTAATATCCTTTTGATGTCTTTCAGAAGTTCATCATCAAAGCTGTCTCTTTCGGCCTTACATTTTAAGTCGAAGGAAAAACAACTACCCTTTCCCAGCTCACTCTCTACAACCAGCTTGCTGTCCATTAACTCCAAAAGCTTATTGGAGATAGTCAACCCCAACCCCGTACCTCCATACTTTTTTGTTATTGAGCCATCCTCTTGAGTAAATGCCCTGAATATTTGTTTAATCTTATCTTTAGAAATACCTATTCCAGAGTCACACACCTCAAAATGCAGCAATACATTTTCATCAGGCAACTCTTCTTTCAAAGTGATTAACAGTTTAATCTCTCCTTCTTCTGTAAACTTAACAGCATTACCCAACAAATTTACCAACACTTGTTTCA
>DATERO010000149.1:0-6372 GCA_035271465.1 Dysgonamonadaceae bacterium
CCCTCTGATAACATTTCTTCTAACTGGGTTTTATCTCGTAGGGTATCCATTGGTTTCCAAAAGCCACTATGTTTATATGTAAATAGTTTATCTGCTTTTGCTAAATCTTCTAGTGGTTGTCTTTCAAACATAATATTATCATCTTTAGGAATAAAATTGAAAACCTCTGGTTGGCAAACAAAGAAGCCCCCATTAATCCAGCTACCATCACCCTTTGGCTTTTCCTTAAAAGAACTTACTTTGTCATTATCTTCAATTTTTAATGATCCAAAACGGCCTTCTGGCTGGACGGCAGTCATCGTAATGGCCTTACCATGTGATTTATGAAAACTCAACAATTCATCAATATTTACATCTGACACTCCATCACCATATGTAAGCATAAAAGGTTCGTTGCCTACATATTCTTGCACACGTTTAATACGCCCTCCAGTCATTGTGTTCAATCCAGTATCTATTAAAGTTACTTTCCATGGTTCTGCATGGTTGGCATGATGAGTAATGGTATTATTAGTCATATCCACAGTCATATCAGACATGTGCCTAAAATAATTTGCAAAATACTCTTTAATCATATATCCTTTGTAGCCACAAAGAATAATAAAATCATTGTAACCATAATGAGAATACATTTTCATTATATGCCATAGAATAGGACGGCCACCAATTTCCACCATGGGCTTTGGTTTTAGTGTTGTTTCTTCGGATAAACGTGAGCCAAGGCCACCTGCTAAGATTAATACCTTCATAATACTAAATTAAACTATTGATATACTTATACTTATAACTTATATACCTTATCACTGCCTTCTTCAATCATATTCCTCATATCCCTATGGAAATACTCCTTCGGAATTTCATAGGATAAACCACAGTCACTATAGTTTGTATACGTTATCTGAACTTTCTTCTATCATGTTTCGCATATCTACTATTAACTTCGCATGCTCCTTCACAAACCCCATATCAAACACCTTATGATTAGTAGTCAACACCACACAATCGGCAGCTGCCAATATATCAGCAGTAAGCTCAGTTGATTGATACGTGCGACCTTCGTGCGTAGTAGCTTTAGCTATAAAAGGATCGTGGTATTGCACGTTGCCACCTTTGTGGGCAACAATGTCGATGATTTCTAGAGCGGGCGACTCACGTTCGTCGTTGATATTGGGTTTGTAGGCCACTCCCATAAAGAGGATGGTGCTACCATTGACTGCTTTTTTGTGACGATTGAGCGCAGTGGCTATCTTGATGTACATATAATGAGGCATGCGCATATTGATATGGCCTGCTGTGTGAATCATACTGAGGTCGAAATCGTATTGCTTGGCAATGTATTCCAGATAGAACGGATCGAGCGGAATACAATGTCCGCCAATGCCCGGTCCGGGATAGAAAGCTTGAAAGCCGAAAGGTTTAGTTTTGGCTGCTTCTATTACCTCCCATATATTAATGTCCATTTTGCCTGACAAGAGTGCCAATTCATTAATAAGGCTGATATTGACAAGACGATATGTGTTCTCGAGAATCTTCACCATCTCGGCCACACGGGGCGACGATACGGGGTGAAGCGTTTCGATGGCACGTTCGTATATGCGCATCCCTATCTCTAATGCATCGGACGTGAGACCTCCAATTACTTTTGGGGTATTGCGGGTATGAAACTCAGCATTACCTGGATCTACACGTTCGGGTGAATAGGCCATCCAGAAATCTGTGTCTGCATTCAATCCACTTTCACGCTCTATAATAGGGAGCATAAAATCTTCGGTAGTGGTGGGATAAGTAGTACTTTCGAGACAAACAAATGTGCCGGGCTTCATGTGGCGACCAATCTCTGTGCAAGCACTCTCGATATAACTCATATCGGGTTTCTTGAATTTGTCTAAGGGTGTGGGTACACATATAAGCAATGCATCACATTCCTTGATACGACTAAAATCGGTGGTTGCCGATAGGCTCAATTTATCAACTACAACATCACGCAACACTGCATCGCGAATATCACCTATATAGTTCTTGCCATGATTTACTAGATCTACTTTCTCAGCATTCTTATCGAATCCCAATGTTTTGATTCCTGCCTCAGCAAAGTTTACTGCTAGGGGCAATCCTACGTATCCGAGACCGATGATGCCGATGATCTCGGTGTTGGACTCTATTTTAGATAAGATGGTTTGTTTATGCATGTGCTATATATATATATATGTTTGTTGTTTATTTTTTCTTTACTATAGCTATTATACGAATATAACGAATGAGGAACTAATGGAACGAATGGGCGTCATAGTTTTTCTATGTTGGGATTGATGATCCGTTTGTACACTACGCGAGGGCCACCAAAAGCAGCAATAATACCTAGTTTATATTTAGTTGCCATAAGATAGTTCATTAGTTGATCTTCATAAGCTTTTGTAATAAAAGGAGAATTCTTCAACTCAACCACAATTGAATCGTAACAAACGAAATCTGCACGAAAGTATTTTTTCAACTTAACATCGCCATAATATGTTTCTAACTTTTTCTCTTGCTCATAAGGAATACCCATATTATCAAACTCAATACTTAATGCTTCAGAATAAACCGATTCGAGAAAACCTCTGCCCATTTTGTTGTGGACGTTGAATAAAGCTCCTGTTATTTTATACGATTCCTCTTTGTATACAATATCAGGTTGTCTCACATTCGTTTTATTCGTTTCCATTCGTTTTATTCGTTTCCATTCGTACTATTCGTTTATAAACACCTTTAGCGTCAAATAAATTTTCCAATTGACAAAAGTACAAAAATTTTATGATGAACGGAATATAACTATATCAATAAAAAGTAAGCAATTATATATTAAGTATACAATTTGATTAAAAAAAGTCATGATAACTAGCATATGTTATGGTCAGTGCTTACATTGGAAAGAGGCGTGGGGATTAATTAATTGATAATTGACAGTTGACAACGAAGGATATTTAATCATTTTGCAAATGTAGAAAAACTGTGAAATTTTAAAATATACGCTCTAGTCTCCAGTTCCTAGTTCCAAATTCCTGGTGCTCTTTGCGTATTTCCCTTTGTGACCTTTGTGGTTAAAACAAAAATGATATGGAAGGAGCAGGAGCTCCATCCTCCCAGAAATGCACAATATTAAAATAGACGCTCTAGTTTCTAGTTAAAAGTCTCAAGTCCTTAGTTCCTATTTTCTCCCATTCGTAATGATTCTGTTAGGTGTTAGATATTCATAATGCCACCCCTTGCGGGGTTTTGGGTTTTCTGATGATTACTTACTATAATAATTACACCTGTCCCTGGTTGAGAAAAGCACAATGAAAAACATCTATGGGTGCTCTAAAGCCCAGCGGGCTGACATTATTATAGTAACCATATTGTATGAGCTGCAGAAACTCCGGAGGAGTGACATTATCATTTTAATCATTTAATCAAATAAATCAGCGGTTCAGACAATTGCGCGGAGCAGGAGCTCCACGATCCCAGAACTGCCACGAATCATCATGACGTCAACTGTAAAAAAATACCATAGCACTACTAAACAAGCACTTAGGCTTAAGAAAAGAGGCAATTCGCTCAGCCGAGACCATTTCTGCACGTGCAGACAAGGAATTCACTCGGCCGAAAACATTTCTGCAGCAGCTGAAATGAAAACAGCCCAGCCGAAAGTAGATCAGCCCGAGCCGAATAGGAATCAGCTGAGCCGAAAGCAGGTCAGCCCGAGCCGAGAAGGAATCAGCTAAGCCGAGAGCACTTCTGCAGCAGCTGACAGGGAAACAGCCGAGCCGACAGTATTTCTGCAGTAGCTGACAGGGAAACAGCCGAGCCGACAGCATTTCTGCAGCAGCTGAACCGAAAATAGGTCGAGCCGAAAGTAAGTCAGCTAGAGCAGAAATGGGTTTGTATTGATAGATATAGAGGTTTGCATCAACAGAAATACATCTTTCTCTGTCTATACCGAGTTTATATTTACAATAATGGACTCAATTGAAAAGAATGGATTTATACATTTGCAGAAATAGTTTTTTCTCGACTTATAATGTTTCTGTTAATTGAAAAAAAGAATTTATTAAATAGAATCTAGCTTGAATTTATACAAATAACTTTTGATTGATTGGATCAGGGAACTATTAATGCAATCACTCAAAAGACTGAACTTTTTTTTAAGGTTGCAGGAGCTTATTCTTAAAGGTGACAAAGTAAGGATTTCACAAGCCAGCTGACACTCGACATGTGCCTGTATATAAACATATTACAAACGTGCATTTTTTTTGAATAAAATGATATTGCAATTTTTATTGTATATTTTTTAGTTTAATGAGTTAAAACCTCACTTTTGGGGCAAAATAAGTTTTTTTGAAAAGCACTCGAGAATTCTTGTAGTAATATTACTACAGAGCGTGTAGTTATATTACTACAAAACATCCCTACCTAGTAATCAGGTGCATACAGGAATGAATATGGGCAGTATATAATTTATTTATTACACTTGACAAAAAATCACCTTTGCTTCATTTTTCGATCCTAGAATCATTTAACATATCGCAATCTACTGATTATCAGCCTCCATTCAAATTCTTTGCATTTTTCTTTGTAAATAACATATATTTATTAAATAATTGTATTATATTTGTATCGACATAAGTCAAACAACCTTCCGAAAGGAAAATTAATCGTCGGAAAACTAAATATACAAGCTATTTAGTATATAAGAAGATTGACAACCTTGAGGAATAAATCTTAAAGTAATGCATAAAATTAAAAGCATTAATTTATCAAAGCTAAGGAAGCTGGATTTACCAGACCTAGCCGAAAGTACGATTAAAGTGATTGAGGATTTTGATCCAGAGGTACTCAAGATTAAAGAAGCGTATGATTTGCTTGTTGCTAAGCAGCCAGCAATTGACATTCTTAAAAAAGAGTATGGACCTCATGTAATTACTCCTGAATTGAGGAGGCTGCGCAGAGAACGTAAGGCATACATAGCAGTGATAGCTACTCAAGCAAGATCACTAAGTAGCCTAGAAATGGAGGGCAGCGAAAATGGTGTTAAAGCAGTTGGAATGCACTGTGAATTCTATCTGAAAAACTATGACAGACTCAGTGAGCGAAATAAGTATCTAAGACTGTCTGAATTTTTCAGAGAAATCGAGGAAAATGAAGAGTTGGAAACAGCATGCTCAGAAATGGGTCTAACCTCACATTTGAATGATTTGCGTAGTGTTCACTCACGGTTAAAAGTGAAATGGGAGACGAGAGATTCATCCATTGCGGCACGACCAAAAGTGAATATTCCTCCCATTGCAAGGTCGGTGAGAAATGCGATGAGTAACATGTTTTCTCAAATCAATAACGCTCAATCTGAAAATTTGGAATTGGATTACTCTTTGTTGATTTCGGAGTTGAATAGGAAGATAGCTCATTACACTAGCTTGATTAACACCAGGATGACAACTGCTGAAAAGAAGAAAGCTATGGAGGAAGCGGAAGCCGAGGGAGAAAGTGGCACGAGTGGCGAAGTGCAAGTGACTAGTGCTCGTAATGGAGTGAGTGATCTGATTGTTCCAACCGAAAAGACAACACGTCTGAGTGTGGTGGATGACAAGGTGGATCAGAAGAATGAGAATGATGTAAGTGAAACTCAACGTTTAAACATAGAAAAAGCAGCTGCCAAGTCTTCGAAAAATGAGCAACTGCCTTCTGTAGATAATGAGGATCTGTCGATTACATCTTAAATTTGTAATTCGCAATGTAAAAAAGAACCTCGGGATGCTTGTGCCCGGGGTTTTTTTGTGCCCGAATCACAAGGAATAAATCTAAATTTGGTTGTGAGCAATGTTATATACATTGTATATAATGTTGTTCGACGCAAAAGTAGTGAGAATTGGGGAGAAATGAGTAAGGAAAGTTGTTAAATAATGAGTGAGGTGTGGGGTTTGGGGTTAAATAATGGACAATTGACAATGGACAGTTGACAATGATTGCGTTGAATATTTTATAAATGAAAAATATTGCGTGCATATTGGAAATATTGTGCAAGAAGAGGGAAGAATTATTAATTATTAATTATTAGTTATTAATGGAGTTAAAGGCCTGAATGGCCAGTTCGTAGCAGGTGAAAGCCCAGCGGGCTGACATTATTATAGTAATACGATGCTCAAATTACAGAAAACTCCGGAGGAGTGACATTTTAAATAATTGACTATAAATAATTGACAATTGACAATGGACTATATGAGCTTCCCTAAATAGGGTTGACCGTTTTGGTTAATAATTCTACTTGTATTAATTAATTATTATCGGACAATTATGAGCCTGAGGTTCTTTCTTTGGGTTAAAGACGAGGTGGCTCGATGCCACCTTGACTTTATA
>DATERO010000150.1:0-6726 GCA_035271465.1 Dysgonamonadaceae bacterium
GGCCTACAACAAAGCCTATGATTTTGAAGCTGTTAAAGCTGATTAATCAAAATAACATTAGCTGATTACTATAAATGAAAACCACTGATCGATCAGTGGTTTTTGTTTTTCCAAAGCTTAATTTTATAAAAAAGCAATAACTTTCCAATACAAATATTATTTGGTTATCTATAACCTTTTGACAAAAGAGTATATTTGGTTTAGCATAACCATAGCAGGAAACTTGAAAATTTAATATAAAATGAATACAAAAGATTTGTAGGAGAACAATAATGAACCAAAGATTAAACCTGTTTGGAATAGAAGAGTTAAGAAACAAGATGCTTGATCTTTTTTCTATAGAAGATCAACAAAGACTAGAATATTCACTGGAATTATATGGAATTGTTTACTTGGCACTACTTTACCAAGAAAATTCCGAATTGAATCAAGAAGTAATAGAAAATGTTATTAAAAAAGAGGATGCAGCAACTTTGCTATTTGCGATCTTCGATAGATATAAAGATAATATCAAACAAATTTCTACGGAATTTACAGAAAAAGAATTGAACTCAATTATTTTTCATAACAATGTAGAAACAGCTCCCAAAAGTAAAGCATATGCAGTAACACCTGATTATATTTCTAAATTAACAATCAAATTATTAGATGTTCAACAATCAGATGTTTTATTTGATTTCGGTTCCGGACTGGGTGATTTTTTGCTCGAAGTTCATAATAAACATAAGTGTCAAAAATTGTATGGTATAGATCTGGATGTTGAAGCAAATCTGGTTGCAACTATCAGGCATTCACTTTTGCAATCTGATGTAGAAATATTAACCGGAAATTTTCTAGAAAAAACTTATGACTCATATAACATTGATAAAATATTTATCCATCCTGCATTCGGAATGATAAGAGATGATACGGATGAGCACAATCAGAATACGTTGAAACTTTTTGGCGAAACGGTCTCATTTAAAAATTCAGTTTGGACTTATATATTGGCAGCCTTGGCTAATCTCAATCAAGAAGGAAAAGTTGTTTGTATTACTACTAATAATGCAACTTTTAATCTCTCTGACTTTGAAATTAGAAAAATGCTTGTCGAAAAAGGTTATCTGGAGAGTGTAATTAGTTTGCCGAAAGGTTTATTCTACGAAATACCTTTATCTGTCAGCATCTTTATCATGAGTCATGGTAATCAAAAAATCCGAATGATAAATGCAGAAGATATTTATACGGAAGGTAGAAGATATAATAGTTTGAGCGAAACCGATATTGAGCAAATTGTTATAGCAAGCATGAAAGATACAGAGATATCTGAAACGATTTCTCATGAGGATTTAGCTCAATATGATTATTCACTAAACCCTGCAATGTACATCGTAGATTATGAAATCCAAAATTCAATAACATTCGGCGAAATTGCAAAGCAAATTACTAGGGGAGCAGGTATTAATAAAGCAGAACTTGATGCTTTAACCACAACTGAAAAAACAGGTTATCATTACTTGATGCTTCAAGATATTGAAGACGGAATTATCAACTCAAAGTTACCGGCAATTTCTTCAATAGAAGAAAAATATTCTAAACATCTTATCAAAAACAATAATCTATTAATTTCTAAAAATGCTCCTTTCAAGATTGCAACAGCAGAAATAAATATGAATGAGCAAATAGTAGCAACCGGAAATCTATACTGTATAGAAATAGATCAAGACAAAATCAATCCCATATATGTTGAGGCATATTTGCAAAGTGATCTGGGAAATGCAGAACTTTCAAGACTCTCCAAGGGAGGTGCTTTTGATACTATTAGTATTTCCAATTTGAAGAAGGTCCGAATTCCAAATATTTCAAGAGAACAACAAGATCAAATTGCAAACAAATTTCAAGGATTAAAAACAGAACAAGAAACCACTCGGAAAAAACTGGAAAGAATCATTGAAAACAAATCAGAAATTTGGTCTTACGTCAAGAAAAAGTACAAGTTAAACAAACAGAAAACTATGCTACCATCTTTTGTATCCATTCCAGCTTATCCTCGTATTGCTTTGGCGATAAATAATTGCAGTGACTATGGGTTCTAGTCGTATTATAAAATGCTTCAATATATTCAAATACTAATTTACGTGCATCTTCATGCGCCTTAATCTTAAAGCGATTTAACCATTCTCTCTTGATCAGAGCATGAAAAGATTCCATACATGCATTTTCCCAAGGACTGGCCTTGCGTGAATAGCTGGGATCTATATTGCCCAGAGCCCTGTAATAGGCATCACTGACATACTGAGAACCGCGATCTGTATGAAGAATAATAGCTTCACTGCTTTGTCGCTTTTTCTTGGCTTCCTCGACACACTCTACCACACATCTAGCCTCTAACGTATCTGATAATCTCCAAGCAATTATCCGACGTGAATATAAATCCATTATGCTGCTTAAATAGCAGAACCCTTCCTTTGTGGGGATATAGGTTATATCTGAGCACCAGACGCTGTTGGGTGAGGATGGGTTGTATTTTTCTCTCAATAGGTTTCGTAAATTACTATCAAAATCGGGATCAATTGTCGTTACTGTATACGGCTTCACATAACAAGCTTTAATACGCATTTCTCGCATATAGTTGCCGACTGTTTTCACAGAAATTTTATGACCTTCTTTACGGAGCTCTTGGCAGATTTTTGGTGCACCGTAGATTTCTCTGGATTTGTAATAAATGGATAATATTCTTCGCTTGATGATTTCTTTTCTTTGGCTCTGAGTAGAGGGACAATCAAGGCACTTCTTGTAGCTGTTATAACCACTACGAGATAATTCTAAATTAGCTAGAATACCACTTACATTAACTTTATGTTTTTGAGCATATTCATATGTCATAGCAAACAATTCTTTCTTTACTCGCCGATTATTTTTATTGTTTTTTTTAGAATCTCCAGTGCATCCTTAGCGTCTTTCAATTCTCGCTTTAATCTTGCTATTTCCTTAGCTTCATCTGAAGAATAATTGCCTTGACCACGAAATTCCTCTCCTTTCCTGGCTTTCCTCAGCCAATTATGTAAAGTATTATCATTTATACCAAGATTACTGGCACATTGAGCTACTGTTAACTCCGGGTGGGTTTGTACATAGACTACTGCATCTTGCTTAAAGTCTTTGCTGTACTGCTGTCTCATAACTGATCTCTCCTTTGATTCATTATATTAGAAAAATCCGTTTGTTTCAGTTGTACTTTTTTTATTCTAGATCGGATTATAAAGGAAGGTTGTTATGAACAATAAGAAGAAAAGATGGTATCAAAAAGAATGGAATGAACAAACAACTTTCGAAAGAATTTTATTCGTAATTCTAGTAATTATTATTATATCCAGCTTGCTTGTATTCTATTTTATAGCACACATATTAATCCCCATTTTGCTCTTTGTTGGAGCTTTTTGGATTGGATTTTTCGGGAAATTAATAAAAAATTCAAAATGAAAACGGAGGAATACCAATATGTTAGCAAAAATAGAATTTCTTAATGGTGAAATATGGCAAGCTGAAATTGAAAAATATACTTCTTATTCAGGACAAATCTATATGATATTGTCGAAAAATAATTCTCCAATTACTTTTAGCGGCGACGACGTTAGTAAACTATATCTAGACAATGAACTTTTTTATACAAAAGAAAAATCAAAAGATTTTCAATCAACAAAAGATGATTTATCCGGAAATGTAACAGATCAAGAAACAATAAAATTTCATGTAAGAATAGAATTAAAGAATGACAAAATTTGGCAAGAAGAAGCAGATCACTTTGATTATAAAAGAGGCAAATGGTATTTCTTCTCTGCTGATAAAACTATTGCTGAATTTAATGAAACTGATGTAAAACGAATATTTCTTAATGATGTTCCTATGTATTCCTCTTCTAACACCCAATTGGCAGATTTGCTTAATACTTTTTGAAACGCTAAATTGATCTTCATTATTAGAAGTTAAAATCCAAAGTTTCTGAAATATCAAATATTAATTACATGTAAATTGAAATTTCTGATATCAGTTAAGTATTAATATTGATCTATTTTATTAATCTCGATTATTTATAACGTTTGGCGGTATGCCAAAGTAGCATCGGGAAGAATAATAAGACACCAATAATCACATATAACATTGTTTTATCCTCTTGAGTATATTTATTAGAATAATTAATGATATAAGTTAAATCTTACCAGAAATAGGATTATTTAACAAAAAAAATAATAAATCTGTTACAATGTATTGCAATGTGAACAAGTGGATGATGCTAGATGATATTTCTTGAAAGGTTATTGATATGGAATTTACGGTAAATATCTCAATTGATCGCAAAGAACTTCCCTTTGACTACAGGCGCAATATAATCTCGTTAATTAAAAAAGGGCTTACCGAATTTTGTGAAGGGGCATTTTTTAATTTGTATTATGGAGGTACTAAGCAAAAGCCCTTCTGTTTTGCTGCACGTTTTCATGATCCTGTTTTTGAAAATGAACGAATTGTTTTGGAGACTAGTAATTTCGAATTGATTGTATCCGCAGAAGATGAAAAGACATTTTTGATACTTTTTCAATCTTTTGTGGATATTATTAATAAACCGCTTCCGATTCCTGAAAAAAATTCCCTTATAGTAAAAAGTATTAATAAAAGACAAAGAGCAAATATAAAAAAAGAAAATGTCGCAGCATTCGATCTGTTATCTCCTCTCTGTATAAGACTTCATAATAGAGAAACTAATAGAGATGAATACATAAGTGTTAAAGACAGTAGGTTTACCGATGAATTTAAAATAAATTTAAAAAATCAGTTAAAAAACAACTATGCTCACTTAGTAGATGAAGTTGATTCCTTATTAATAGATACTAGTTATTGTAAAAAAACGGTAGTGTTCCATTATGGGCAATGGATTGAATGTACAATTGGAAAAATATTCTTGCAGGGTTCTCCAGAGCTTCTTCAAACGATTAATCTCATTAAATTAGGATCGCGAAAATCAGCAGGCTTTGGTTTTATCAAATTGATACATGCATGGGAGACAAAGAATGATAACTGAAATAAAAAATTCTCAATTTAATCGAGAAATAAACATTCATTCAGGATGGCAATATGCTGCTGCTGCAGTCGGTTTGAAAAGATTCTTTGAATCGGTTAGATGGGATCAGCCAGTTTATGAAGAATTGGAAGATGGAGATGGTATTAGATATTCATCCCTAATATTTGAAAGAGAGGACTTTGATCAACTATTTGGCAAGTTTATAGAGTCAGAGTTTTCAAGTAGATTACACCATCTGAAAATGCTAAACCTAGTTAATCAGGCAGAGGATTTAAGCGAAGAGCAGCTTAAACTACTTAAATCATTAATGGAAAAAACAAGCTTGCTAAAAAGATTGTTCAAAGGTGTATATTCAACAAATGAAAACAAATTACTAATAAAAGAAATAATAGAATCAGAAAAAACGAACTTAACATTTGAAACTTTTAGACATGGCAAATCGATGTATGCCAATTATTGTAATACAAATAGGTTTGGTTCTGATAGTAAAAAGACTTCTAGATTACTAGGATATTCAGTTGATGAGGGCAGAAAAACTAAATCAATATCTTTTGGTTGGAAATTTAATGCTCAAGAGTTTAATGATCATCGAGAGTTTGATTTTATCCCTTTTGCCTTTACTAAAAATGTTGGAAATCAGACTTTCTTTATTAATTCAAATTTGAATTTTGCTAAGTGCTATTCGACAAACAATGAATTGCAAGTCTTGCTCAATGAAAAGACGGATAGCGGCAAAACAAAGATGAAATTACTAGACGCCTGGCGAGAAATTTCTGGAGAAAGAAACATAGATGTAGAAGTAATTGCTAAAGTTTATGATGTTGATTATTTCCAAACTATCTATATAAGAAAGAATGCTTTAGATATTTTTAAATCTATTGCAGGTTTAAGTTCAATCTTGCCATTTTATTTTTTGAAAGGAAAGGATCCCACTGATTCAGCTAGCTACATTTATCTTCAAGATGAAGTTGTTGATCATATTCTTAACTTTCGAAAACTAGACAATATTGTTAACTTGCTTCTGAAAGAATATAACGGAAATCTACAATACACAATATATCAATTAATTAAGATCAACGATAAGATCTACGGAGGAATAAAAATGAATAAATTAACTAATAATGAAGAAAAGCTTGCTGGTTTTAAACCGAATAATTCGGCTGAGATTGGTGTGTCAAAAGTATCTTTAAATCGGATTCGAGGTTGTGGGAGTGCTGTGGTTAATTATTTTGATAGAAACTCTGCCACACACAGATTAAGATCATATATTCAAAAGCTCTTATCTGCAATTATTTTCCAAGATCAAAAGAGATTTTTCGATGTATTGTTGAATCTTTCACAATACACAAAAATAAGTTTCTTTTTTGTGTATGCTTTGTTGGAAGATTTTGAGGGAAATAAAAATGTAGCCTATGCATTTGTCAATTCTTTAATGAATGTATATCCCCAAACTGCCAAAGATGAGAAATCAATAAATGAAAATAGTAATGCTTAATGCAAATCGAAAATAAGTAGCTAAAAATATGAATAATCATAAGACCAGCTATAAAAAGTCAACAAAGAATGTAAAAGATTTTAAAAGCTAACCAAAAGTAAAAAGCAAATAGAACCTTGAAAATTGAATAGGAAAAGTGCAACACAAATAAAGCATTGGAAAAATGCTTTGGAAA
>DATERO010000151.1:0-18230 GCA_035271465.1 Dysgonamonadaceae bacterium
GATACTGTCCTAAAAAAGTGTGTAAAGTAAATTTTTATTAGTTTTGAATTTCAAACAAAAAAACCAAACAAAAATGAACTTTACACAAGAACAAATTTCGGATTTATTATTTGATTTAGCAAGTGAAAAAGGTGGAACTCACCTACTTTTAAATTTAACTTTAGATGCATTTATGAAAGCAGAGCGCTCTTTGCATCAAAAGGAGAACTCTGGTGAGTATGCCAATGGTTATCGCTATTGTAAGGCGATTGCACAATCTAAAGAATTAGTTTTAAAAGTTCCCCGCACTCGCAGCGGCATGTTTTACCCTTCATTACTTGCTGTCATCCGCAATGAGGATGAAGAACGCCGTCGTCTTATATTTAGTCTCTACTCCAAAGGGTTAACCACTGAGCAAGTAAGTTCTGTGTTTTCAGAGGTTTATGATAAAGAGTATAGTAAGCAGCAGATTAGTTATTTAATGAAAGAAAGCAAGTCAGATTGTAATCAGCAAATATAAAAGCATCATATTTTGGCAAAGTTAAACCGTCACTTTTACTCCTCCTTTTGGTTTATAATTCTTCTTTAAAAATAGACTTTCTATTCTCCATTCTATAACTTGTTCCTGTCAGTTTAATGACTTCACATCTATATAGCAATCGATCCAGCAGAGCAGTTGCTAGCACTTCATCATCCAAGGTCTGTGCCCATTCTGTAGGTGCTTTATTTGTTGTTATGATGATTGAAGTCTTTTCATGCAAAGTATTAATGAGATTGAAGAACCCATTGGCGTCTTCTTTTTTTACGGGGAAAAGCATAATATCATCAATAGCAATCAGATCTGCTCGTACAATTCTGTTGTATGCACTCATTGCCGTGGGTGATATTTCCTTCATTTTGATGGTGGTTATGATTTCCCCCATTGTTAGCATATAGGCTTTGTAGCCTTGTTTGACAGCTTCATAAATTAAGCCGGAAGCTATATAGGTTTTACCAGTTCCTGAAGGTCCCATTAGTATCACATTATAAGCCTGTTCCATCCATAGTAGCTCTCTCAGCTCTTTCATTCTGCCAGGAGTTACACCATAGCTGAAGTTAAAGTCAAATTGTTCTAAATCGTGTTTGCTTGGCAAGTGAGCTGCACTTAGTCGACGTTCATAATCTCTTTTATCTCGATTGATAACTTCTGATTCTAAGATTTGTAAAATAAACTCAAGATAACTAGGTTTACTTTCCTGTGCTTTATGAACCATCTCTTCTATATGAGTAGTTAAATAGTATAGTCGCAACCGTGAAGCATACGATTTGAGAAGTTCTTTTTGTTTCATTGAAAAATGCTATTAAATACGTTTATATCTGTTTTCTGTGGTATCATCTCATTGATGTTAATTTTGTTGTCAAGGGAAGTAACTATCATTTCAGGAGGTGTTTCGCCGTTCTGTTTTTGTAAACTCTTTGCTACATCTATTAATACAGCTGCATTATAAACTCCCTTTTCTAAACAAAAGGAAAAGGTTTTTTGCATCGTCTCAATAGAGAAGGATTGCAGGTGCCGTTCAATAAGTGAGAGGTTATCCCGATAGTAACGACTTTTGTCACGTTGTAGTTTTTTTAAATACTCGTCCACTACGGTGCTTAATCCTAAACTGTTTTTTACCCTATCCTCTAATGCTTGAAGCGAAGAGGTAGTATCACGACTATGAGAGGTGTTGCGCACCAACTTTCCTTTCTCTAAGCTCAGAGTGTGAATAGCTAACGTCTTCCCGGTTTCCTTGTCAAACAGGTGCACCTCATTATCATACAGATGGATATATACCAGTGTATTATGACCGTGATAAGTTCCGGTGGGAAGGGTGTAATAGTTCCCTTTATAATTAATGGTGTTATCCTTGCGCACATAATAAGCTTTCATCTCTACTTTCGCAGGTGTGGGTGTGCCCATATAAGGCTTCAGATAATGCTGTTCTTCTTTAAAAACTTCTGAGGGGACAAGTTTGGTACTTGCATGCACATTACCGTTGGCGGTTCTCTCAAGCCATTCATTGGCTTCTTTATTAAGGGAGTCGATATCAGTAAAAGTCCTGCCACGTAGAAAGTTATACTTAATGTATTTTACTACGTTCTCTATCTTGCCTTTGCTTTCAGGATCACTTTTACGACAGAAAACAGCTTCAAATCCTATTTCATTGACAAACTGACGAAAACCGTGAGTGAGTATCAGGTCTCCTAGATTCTCAGCATGCAACAAAACCTTATCCTGGTCATAAAGTATCTTGTCAGGGCTACCACCATAAAACTTAAAAGCCATCTCATGGGCATAAATAGCTAGGGCAGTTGTGAAAGGGTTAAGACTAAAACAGACAAACTTTTGTCGTGAACGGCTCATAACCATGGCGAAAAAATAGACTTTTACGTGTCCATGTGATCTGCTCATATAACGTTCTCCAAAATCTACCTGAGCATACCTTCCAAAAGGATCTTCTGGTTGCTTTTCATAAGGGCGATATCCCTGTTCAGGATTCTTGGGTAAGTTGTGTTTTTGACGCACGTGTAATACATAGTTGTAAACTGTTTTAGCGTTTACAGATGGAAAACCTGAAAAATGTTCCTTCAAGTGATCATGAACTTGACTGCTTGACAAATAAGGGTGCGAAGATAATTCATCACGGATGTAGTTCTCATATGGACCTAATTTGTATTTATAGGCTCTACGATAGCTATTGCTAGCAATGTACTGAGACTCACTCATGGATAAATAACGGGCCACTGTATCACGATGAATCCCTAACTCACGAGATATTTGGCTCTTATTAAGGCCAAACGATTTAAATTCTCTAACTTTGTTCCACATTACTAATTTCTTTAGCGAGGAAGAGGTAATTATAGCATTCATTTTTTCCTTTTATGTTTTGCAACTACAAAGAAAAGATATGAATGCTATTTTTGTATCAAAACTGCTGGTTTTACTTTGCCATTTTTTGACGGTTCAAAGTTACCGATTACAAAATATAACTATGCTAGCCATCCAGGCCTCTATCTCTACTATTCACCTCATAACCCTGGGCTACACTCAGCCGGCCTTGCAGGCCTGAAGCCTGTAAGCAGAAGATATTGTGACAAATATAGAATGTTTCCTCTTTTTTGCTTCTCAACATTCACCCTGTGCAATTTACTTACTATTTCACAGGTCAAGCCCATTCAAATCGGCGCAAGCGACTGCCTCGCAAAATCCTTTTATGTTGTTTTTCTAAGATTGTAGAAGCCACACGATGCAATCGTGCGGCAGCGGGTGCAACACATCGAAGCACATTGAGTAAAAGGAAATGTTGCAAATCGATGCGAACGGATAGAAAAGAGATGAATTAACAAGTTGAGTAAGATTTTAGATATATCTCACGCGACAGGCTCCTTGTTTCTAAATAAAGTTAATTAGACTGTTTTCTTTCATTACTTACTTGCACATGTTAGAGGAGTCCTATATATTTGCATCGTGTTTTTCATGGTATTAGATTTAAGGTTAACAATGAAGATTGGTTGTCGTGAGACAACCTTTCCTTTTTTATAGACATACCATAATTATATATATCGAAAGGCTACATCACATTTCAATTTTCGGTAGAAATTAGAAATCTGTAGAACATATGTTCTACAATTTACTTATACTTATCCCATAAATCTGCATAAATAATCTCTTTGGTTTGATTCATAAGATCTCGTAAATCTTTTGTTTCTAAGTTTTCTGTAGGAATTGGTTTATGAATCACCATTTCTAATCTTCCTGGTGTAAACTTCATGCTATTTGCTTTTAACACATCAAATGGCCCATTAATGGTGATAGGCACAATGGGGAGTTTCATATCCATGGCCACTCTGTAAGCACCACGTCTAAATGTCAACAGTTTTCCATCTTTTGAGCGAGCACCTTCGGGAAACATCATCATTGATACTCCTCCAACAATCTCCCTCTTTGCTCTGATAATAGTATCTCTACGTGAAGCAATACTAGTATTATCAACAAAAACATGTCCTGCAATTTCTGAAGCTTTCCCCACAAAAGGCAGTTTGCGTAGACTTGCTTTTTGCACCCACTTTATATTTTGATTTAAAAAACCGTATACAAGAAAAATATCGAAAGCACCTTGATGATTTGCAATAAAAACATACGAGGTATTCTTATCGATGTTTTCATGGCCTATTGTTTTTACTCTACAAAGAGAAAGCCAACATGTAAACCTCGCCCACCATTTGGGTGGATAATATCCCCAAAACTTATTACCAAAAATAGGAGATAAAATCATCATAATAGTAGTGGTAATAACAGTGAGTACTACAAAAACAGGAATAAGAATGATCCACTGATACAAGAAAATAAGAATTCGCTTCATACTAAACTTAGATAATAGAATTAGAGAATAAAAAACCAATCAACAACAAAATTAAGCTAATTAAAATAATAACAGCCTGTTTGCACAGTGTTTATTATCGAAAATATCTTTTTTCTTATTATCCAGAACTTTTGTCGCAAATTATTTCTTTATGTGTTGATTTTTGTGTTTATTTGTGTTAGGAAATCAACATCATAATAATAAAACATACACATGAAAGAATTTGCTAAATACATCGGAGTGCTGGTCATGATTATCGGCGTGCTAATTTTAGTTATCCCTTTTTTACAAGGAGCAACTACAAATAGTACTTTATCAATTGGTTTATTGATAATTATTGAAGGTTTCTTGGGTCATCTTTTTGTAAACAATTTAAAAAACACCAAGACTGGGAATATCATTTGGATGATTGTCCTTTTAGTAGTTCCTTATTTTCTTTTTCTCTTTGCAAAAAAAACAGCCTACCGTGATCAATTAGAAAATTTATAAAAATATGTTTTAGGAAAAACGTATACAAAAAAAGGTATCCAATTAATTTTGAATACCTTTTTTTGTTTTGTGTAAAGAAGCTCATAATTTATTTCTGCAAATGATGATGGATTTCTCCGTACAGACTATGTGGTTTTTTGGCAATTATTGCTTTATCATTATCAATTACTCAAGAGTGTCATAAAAGATATATATTTAGCACCAAGTATCCTATTTTTCACTAGTTGCTCTTTCAACAAGTGAAGCTGGTAATGTTTTTTTAGATTTTAATCCTAAATCTTTCAATTTCTCGGCATGTCCGATAAGATTGCCACGTCCTTTGCTTAATTGACCAAAAGCTGTATCATATGTTGTCTGAGCTCGACTAAGTTGCTCACCAACTGATGTAAATGACTCAACAAAATTAACTAGCTTATCATACAAAGCTGCCCCTCTATCGGCAATCTCTTGTGCATTTCTATTTTGATATTCTCTTTTCCACAAATCTTCAATAAGTTTTAAGGCCGCAATCAGATTTGTTGGACTTATAAGCAGTATCTTCTTATCGTATGCGTAGTGCCACATATCGGGGTCGTTTTGCAGCGCAAGTAAGTAAGCAGGTTCGTTTGGTACAAACATCATAACAAAGTCTAAGGAAGTAGCATAATCTTGATAGTTTTTTTTACTGAGGTCATCGATATGCCTTCTCATTGACCGTAAATGATCTTTTAAATGACTGTTTTGTTCTTCTCTGTTGTTGCATGATGCATAACGAGTATATGCTGAAATAGAAACCTTTGAGTCTACTATAACCTTTCGATCATCAGGATATGCAATAATTATGTCAGGCTGCATACGGTTACCCTGTTCATTAATAAGGTAACTGCCGTTTTTATCTTTTAGATACTCTTGAACAAAATACTCTCTGTTAATTACTAAACCAGATTTTTCAAGAATGTTCTCAAGTATCATTTGACCCCAATCGCCTTGAGTTTTTGAGCTACCTGTGAGTGCATTGGTTAAATTGCTAGCTTCTTCACTCAGCTTTACATTTAACACTTGCAATTTCTTTAACTCTTCACCCAATGAAAAACGTTCTTTAGCCTCAGTAATATATACCTCCTCTACTTTCTTTTTAAATAGATCAATATTTTCACCTAAAGGCTTAAGTATTCCATTTAAATTGTCCTGATTGAGCTTTGTAAACTTATCTGTCTTTTCATCCAATATCCTAGATGCTATGCTTTGAAACTCTAAGTTGAACTGTTTGTGGATTTCTTGAATTTCGTTTTTCTGCAAATTTAATTTTTCAGTTAATGCTCTGTTATTTGCAGTTAAGGATGCGGTTATTTTATTTAATTCATTAAACTCTTCCGTTTTTGTTTTTAAGTCCTCCTTCAGAGCATATATATCTTGTAGTTGATTTTTGTTTGCTTCTTGTGCCGAAGTCAAGTTAGCTGAAAGAGTGGATATTGTTCTTTCAGAAGATTGTACATCTTTCTGTATAGAATTAATTTGACTCTTATACTCAATGATCTCACTATCTAAATTGTGCAGCTCTTGTTGCAAAGAAACAGCTCTCTGTTTTTCAACTTCTAATTCGGTATGTAATAAGTTTGACTTTTGTGAAATAGTATCATACTCTTTTTTCGAAACCATCTTCAGTTTTATCAAAAGCGAAGATATAATCCATGCTAATCCTCCCCCAACAATTAAACCGATGGTTACAAAAACTAAATTCATATTACTACTTGATATTTTTTAGAGTATGACCCATTCTATCTTTTTTGGTCTTCATGTAAAATTTATTGAACTTATTTGGTGCTACCTCAATAGGAATATTTTCGGTTACTTCCAATCCATATGACTCCAAGCCAATTCGTTTTACAGGATTATTGGTTATTAATCTCATTTTAGAAACACCCAAGCTACGAAGGATTTGTGCTCCCACACCGTAATCACGTTCATCTGCCTTAAATCCTAAATGAAGATTAGCATCTACCGTGTCATATCCTTCTTCCTGAAGTTTATAAGCTGCAACTTTTGCCATTAGTCCAATCCCACGACCCTCTTGATTCAGGTATACTAAAACGCCCTTACCTTCTTTCTCTATCATCTCCAATGCTTCATGTAGCTGCTCGCCACACTCACAACGTTTTGAGGCAAATATATCTCCAGTAAGACATGATGAATGCATACGAACTAACACAGACTCATCTTCTGCCCATTCTCCTTTAATGAGTGCTACATGCTCCTGCCCCGTTGAAGTTTGCAAGAAAGGTATTAAATGAAAGTCGCCATGTTCTGTTGGAAGATCTACCTCTTCACCTTTTTCAATAAGAGATTCTTTTTGTAAAAGATATTTTATTAATCCAGCAACCGAAATTATTTTTAGATCAAACTTCTTTGCCATTTCCATTAGTTCAGGGAGACGCGACATTGATCCATCTTCATTTTTTATCTCAGCCAATGCACCTGCAGGATATAATCCAGCTAATCGAGCCAAATCAATAGTGGCTTCAGTATGACCCGCACGTCTGAGCACTCCTCTAGTTTGTGCACGAAGTGGGAATATATGACCAGGACGACCAAAATCTTCTGGCTTTGTCTCTTCTCGTGCTAAAGCTAGTATAGTTTGTGCTCTATCATATGCTGAAATACCCGTAGTACATCCGTGTGTCAGCAAATCTATCGAAACCGTAAAAGGTGTTGCATGAACAGACGTATTATTTGTTACCATCATTGGTAAGTCAAGTTCATCGCAACGTTCGTTAGTAATTGGTGCACAAATTAGACCACGTGCATGTGTTTCCATAAAGTTAATCTTCTCTGGAGTAATGCATTCTGCAGCAATAATTAAATCGCCTTCATTTTCGCGATCTTCATCATCAACAACAATAACGAAATTGCCTTTTCTGATCTCTTCAATAGCATCTTCTATTGAATCTAATATAATTTTTTGCATAATATAGTATAAGAAATTTTAGATTATATCAAACAGTTTGTTTATAATCTCTCAATAATTGATTGTATGTCAGCGTTTAATGTTTTCACAGTCTTTAAATCCTTGTTTAAACGGAATTCAAAAAGTCTTGAAATAAGTCTTGATGTTAATCCAAGTGGAACAAAATAAGCAAATATCTTTGCGCCCATAGACCCCGGACTGAAAGGTCTTTGATTAGGTACTAATACAGGATATTCTTCTGCTTTATTCAAAATGCTTGAGTGTCTGGAGTTAGCTAATGAATTTAGCATTAATTCTAACTCATTCTTTATATCAGTAAAATGAATATCGTACTCTTTATCAAACCAAAATGTTTTATAACCCAGGTTTCTATATTGATTTAAGTACATATCAATTTTATTATTTAAAACATCTGCATCTACTACAATTTTATGATAATCGGGTGATGATATAATTACATCTTTCAATTGATAATGCCTGTCTTCTCTAATGAAAAACACTTTCTTTATAAAGCTAATGTATGCATCTGCATTTAATATTACAGAGTCATTCATTGCTTTGTATGTAAGAAAAACACCTAAAGGAAAAAGTATAAAAGAGCTAAACCACATTCCTACCCAATGTACCCAAACACCATCACGTGTCATTTTGTATCCCACATTATCTAAAATATAGTAGATAATAAATAAGATAACAGACATTACAATAGGCATCCCTAATCCACCTTTTCGAATAATAGAGCCCAATGGTGCGCCTATAAAGAAGAATATAAAACATGCAAATGACAACGTGAATTTACGATGCCATTCTACCCAGTGCCTATTAATTGTTTTTTGAGTAGATACTTTAGACATCGATCTAAATAAAAAATCATTAGCGTTGTTTTCGGCTTTTACAGCAGCATTTCTTAAAATCGAAATTTGTCTGTCTTTATTAATATTTTCAAAGAGTGTATCAATTGGTGCTACTTCAACCTCTTGTGACAACTTCTCTATTGAGTCTAAATTGGTGCGATATGAGTTTCGGAACGATAAGTGTGAATACGTTTTCATTTGTTTCCTATCGACAATGTTCATACTATCCATTTGAATATTCATTGAGTCGATAGAAAATTTCAACTCTGCCGAGTTTTTTGAAACCCAGTTCGAACCTACATTATCTTCTAATTCACTATCTTCCATTCGATTGAAATTAGCATCGAAAGGAATTAGCATTTGCTTTGTTTTAAAATCTTCGCGACTGTAGGGCACAAAATCTTTAGATGTATTAGTTGAGCCAATATTTTTACCCTGGAAGTTCTGAAATTGCTGTCCGTGGTGCATCGTAAAGATCAATGATAATTTATCTTCTGATAATTTCATTGCAGCAGAATCACAAACAATAACAGCCATATTATTAAACCCCTTCGAAACATCATATATCATTACATCATACAACATTCCTGTCTTACGGTTCTTCTTCTCAATAAATATATTATAGTTTTCAATGTCCTTATAGAAAACACCTTCTGGAATATCTAATTCAGGTGATTTTTGACGAATTGAAATTAAAAGAGAGTAGAACTTCACTTGTATCTTGGGCATAGCGTAGTTCTGGAAAAAGAACGCTCCGATACTGATAAAAACAATAAGCACTATAAGGGGCTTCATTGTCTTAAGTAAAGGTACTCCTGCTGATTTTATGGCTAACAATTCTAATCGTTCTCCCAAATTGCCAAAAACCATAATTGAAGCCAAAAGTATGGAAAGTGGCAAGGCCAAAGGAATGAGATTTAGCGATGCATACATGAACATTTCGGCAAGCACCTTCAAGTCCAAACCTTTCCCAACCATATCCTCAATGTACTTCCAAAGAAATTGCATCAATACTAAAAACAAGCAGATAACAAATGTCATTGAAAACAGTGGCAGGAAAGACTGCAGAATGAAACTATATAATCTCTTTACGTTGAATCTTTTTTTCATCAATACCTAAACAAACATCAGTTGATATAGTAGTGCAAAGATAACAAATTGGTTGGTATTAAAATGAATTAAACGTCTAAAGTAATTAAATAAGTAGTCTCAAAACAAACTACTCACCATTACTAAAGTTGACCCGAAACTATGATTATAAGTATGTGTGTTCTTATATGTTTAAAATCAGACTTTGTTAAACATAGTGATAAATTGGTCATTTTTGTAATCAAAACAGAAAGTAAATTGTTATATATTTAGAATGAAGTTTTTAAACTCACAAAACTTAATGCATATGTATAAAGATGTATTTGGAAGAGAATTTGAAAGCTACGAGGATTATTGCAATTCCGATTATCTAGATTCGGACCTCATTCAAAGTTATCTTTGGAGTGGTAAAAGAACACCACAAAATGAAGAAGAAAGAGAACTACTGGATGAGATGTTGGAAATTGAACGTAGAGGGTTTGAAGCACAGCTTCAAACTAATTAGATTATCGAAAGATTGATATTTGCTAAAGGAAAATAGCAAAGATATGGTCGACTTAGCTAATTATCATCCTACGAAAGCTTGAAGAACTGCTTCTCACACAAATCGGAGGCATAGGATTGCTCTGAGTATCGATGATTCATCATATCAGAGACCTCCGATTACTTCTAGAGACGCCTATTCCTTCAATGGGAGACCTCCGATTGTATAGATAACTAGTGCTTTATGGAATCGGATGTGTATTTTCAAAAGAAATTGGAGGAATTAATAAGGAACACTCAGCTTAAAACACATATAGTTTGAATATAATCATCTTCCTCACAAAATAGTATCTATGAGATAAATGTTAATCATAAAAATAAAAGGAGCATTTTCTTTACCAAATGCTCCTTTGTATTTTATTGTCAATTTTTTTTATTCAGGGATTTTATAGACAATGCTATTTATATTCATTCCTGCACCCACAGATGCAAATATAATTGTATCACCTGGATCAATTTGATGAGGAGTTACCTCTTCACGCAACACCAAGTCATACAGCGTTGGAAGGGTTGCAACTGATGAGTTACCCAACCATGAAATGGTCATTGGCATCACATCATCTGGTGCTTCGTCATAGCCATATAAATTGTATAAACGTTTGAGGATTGCATCATCCATTTTACCATTTGCTTGATGTATAAGCACTTTTTTGATATCATCAATTGATATATTCAATTTGTCCAACCCTGCCTTAATTGTTGTTGGCACATTCTCTAATGCGTACATGTAGAGTCTGCGACCATTCATTTTTAAGTAAAGATTGTCTGTTTCGGCTTCTTCTTTTTTGAAAGATCTGTCCATGTGAAGCATTTGAGCAAAATTCAAAGCATCAGTCCTTGAGTTATGCCCCAGTATACCTACTGGAACGTCACTTTCGCGCGCTTCAATAATAGTTGCACCTGCTCCATCTGCATAGATAAGGCTATCTCTGTCATGTGGATCTGCAATGCGAGATAATATTTCACCGCCAATTACCAATACTTTTTTAGCATCGCCCGATTTTATGTAGTAGTCTGCCTGAATAACTCCTTGTACCCATCCTGGACATCCAAACAAAATATCGTATGCTACAGCATATGGATTTTTAATACCAAGCTTTTGCTTCACTCTGGCTGCCAAACTAGGGCAAATGTCAATACGATTGTTATCTGCATGAGTATCACCAAAGTTATGCGCAAAAATGATGTAATCTAATTCTTCTTTATCAATGCCTGCATCTTCGATTGCTTTTTGAGCAGCATAAAACCCCAGGTCTGAAGTTGTATTATCATCTTCAACGTGTCTTCGTTCGGCAATAGTTGTAATTTCAAGAAATTTATCAACAATATCTCTATTATCATTGGCTAGCTTAACACCGCTTGAGTCATAAAACTCATGCGACAAGAAATCGTCATTAGTCACTTTTTTTTCAGGAACATAGCTACCTGTTCCTGTAATAACGCTGTATATTCTCTTCATGTTTTATTTATTTATGTAATAACCTTTATCAATGAGACAAAGATATAAATTTTTAAATTAATCGAAAGGTATCATGACAATATTTGACACATGAGACTATTGTATTGTATCAAACAACTATTTGATGGATTTGTTTTAATATCTAATATATGAGTTGTGAAAAAGCTCATACTGTAAATTATTTTTTAAGCAATTCATTGAAAAAGGGATTAAAGTTCAACCTTTAATCCCTTCAATTCATAGTTATGAAATAAAACAATTTTTTACTGCTTACCTGAAGTAGCAACTTCTTTGTTTATTTTTGCTACCAAGCCTTGTAAAACTTTACCTGGTCCTAATTCCATAAAGTCTGTTGCACCATCGGCAATCATATTTTCTACAGATTGTGTCCATTTAACAGGAGATGTTAACTGAGCAATCAAGTTCTTTTTAATAGTTTCAGGATTGGTCTCTCCTACTGTTGATACATTTTGATATACAGGGCAAATAGGTGTAGAAAAATTGGTCGCCTCAATGGCTGCCGAAAGCTCTACTTTGGCAGGTTCCATTAACGGTGAGTGAAATGCACCTCCTACTTGTAGAGTTATGGCACGTTTTGCACCTGCTTCTTTCATTTTATTGCATGCTTCTTCTATTCCCTCTTTCGTGCCCGAAATGACAACTTGTCCAGGACAGTTGTAATTGGCTGGTACAACAATATCATCTATTGTTTGGCAAACCTCTTCAACTTTTCCGTCGGGCAAACCCAATACAGCAGCCATTGTAGATGGATTCATCTCGCATGCTTTTTGCATGGCAAGTGCACGTTTATATACAAGCTTTAGTCCATCTTCAAATGACAGAGCTTTTGCAGCAACAAGTGCAGAGAACTCCCCCAATGAGTGGCCTGCCACCATATCAGGTGTAAACTCATCTCCTAGTGTAATGGCCAAAATAACTGAGTGTATAAAAATGGCTGGCTGTGTAACTTTTGTTTGTCGCAAATGTTCATCAGTTCCATTAAACATCAAATCGGTTATTCTAAAACCTAAAATTTTGTTAGCTTGTTCAAATAGTTCTTTTGCTTGTGCAGACTCGTCGTACAAGTCCTTACCCATTCCTACAAACTGAGCTCCTTGACCTGGAAAAATATAAGCTTTCATGTTTATTTTCGTTTATTATTTATATTCTAAAACAATCTTTGATGTACAAAAATAGCAAAAATAGACTTTGTACAAAACAGAATAGTCCTTTATCGTATTTATCGCAAGTTTATTATTCCTTTCATAATAGGGTTGTGCATTTTTGAGTTTGTTGCTACTAGTTCTTTTCCGAAGATGTAGTTTGACCCATTATTGAAATCGGTTATTTTGCCTCCGGCTTGTTGCAATATAAATGCACCTGCTGCTACATCCCAGGGCGATAAGTCTGAATGAAAGTATGCATCATACCTTCCGCAAGCAACATAACAAATCTCTAAAGCTGCAGAACCATTTAGTCTAAATGAAGCATTACCAAAATGCTTGAATGTGTTATTTAAAATGTTTCGAGTCTCGGTAGTGACATTATATGGAATACCAAATCCGATGAAGCTGTTTAGCATTGCATCAATATCGCTTACTGTAATTACTTGATCATTCAGCCGAGCCTTTTCACCTTTGATAGCTGTAAACATCTCACCCGCTACAGGGTCATATACAACACCTAATATTATCTCCTTGTCATGCATCAAGGCAATACTTACGTTGTAAGGAGCTATACCATGCACATAGTTGGAAGTGCCATCAAGTGGGTCAATGATCCAGGTGTATTCTTTTTCGACATATTCAATTGTATCCTCTTCAGTAATAAAACCTGCATTGGGAATGAACCCCTGTAATGCACTCACCAATTGTTTTTCAGCTTCTTTATCAACATAGGATACATAATCACGCGATCCTTTCATCTCTATAGCTGACTGTTTCAAGTTTGTTTGTTCGTTTTTCAAGTAACTGCCTATAGAAGTGGCTGTTTCGCACACCTGACCGAGTATCCTATTTAAATCTAAATCCATATTATTCATTTCAGTTTTATTTTTTCATTTTCAATTATTGTCCGAAAATGCAATGACAGATACCAACTTGTTAGCAAACGTAACATTTCAAACTTTGTTCATAACAAAAACAACATAGAGATATAATCATTTGCCATTCAGTCTAACAGATACTTTAGAGTTTGGGAATGACATTAAGTTTTTATATCCTTACAGCTCACAGTCAATAAGATATATTGAAGCCGAAAGTAGTGACTTAACTCCAGTTGTAAATGAAATTGGAAGTTTGGCAAACAAACATCAATGTATTAGTATTTGCCCTCATATACAAAGAAGTTGCTTTTCCCAGATTAAGACTTCATCAAACTCCCATTCTGAAGTTTTCAATGTTACTTTGAGTTATTGCACACTCTTCAAATATAACTTTTGCTCCATTCCCTACAGGAGATTGAGCACTCAATCCAGCCCAAATTTCGATAGGATACTCATTCTTTAACAAGCGCACCAACTGCCAATTTTCATTGTCTAATGAATAATAAAAGCCTATAACATTAGCATCTGAAGACATTTTCATGTATACACTAGCGTCATCAATCACATCATGATTATTATCGTCAGAAGTATCCATAGTTCTTACGGTTACAATACGCGTTTTCTTGCGTTCGTCCATTTCAAATGCAAATTTAAACCATAAATTAGTACCTAAATAGATGAACATTGCTCCAGCATCATAAGTATCTTTGAATTCAGGAGTAATTTTGGTTGTGAATGTAAACGATTTTGTATTATCAATTTTTGTTAGCAAAATGGGTGCCGTATCTACCGTCAACTTCCCATCTGGAGCATTAAAGTTATCACATTTCTCTTTGCTTATCATCACTAACTGTTCACCATCAACACTTGATATTTCTTTAGCTCCATTAAGCGATCTTGTGAACTCAATTCCTGATACTTTTATTAAACATTCTTCATTTTTGCTATTTTCTCGACTTTTTTCTGTATTCATTTTTGATTCATTTTTAGTAGTTTATTTTTGTATAATAGTAAAAAGGTGTTGTTTAAAATCTAATCACCCATCATTTATCACTTATTTTGAAGGATACATTGAGTCCCACCACCGAGCATCATGTTTCAGCCATTTGGCAAACCATGCATATATTGCGTTATTCCAAGCTATGCGTTTATTGTAATCATAAATGGCATGATTTTCTCCTTCCACTTGGATAAACTCCACTTCTTTATCCAAAAGCTTAAGAGCGGTATACATTTGAATGCTCTCGCCCATTGGCACATTGGTGTCAACTGTGCCATGAAGTAACAACAAAGGTGTATTTATCTTATCTGCATGAAAAAGTGGACTTTGGTTGATATACATCTCTTGATTGTTCCATGGATAGCTTCCTGCACTTGCTCCCGAACTATATGTATATCCCCAATATCCTTCGCCCCAATAGCTGGTGATGTTGCTAATACCTGCATGAGACACAGCAGCAGCAAAGATATCACTTTGAGTTTGCAGGTATTGTGTCATAAAACCACCGTAAGAAGCACCAATACAGCCAATGTTATCGCCATCAACAAACGAATGTGCAGCTACAAATGCTTTAGTGCCCTCGATGATTTCATCGGCTGTCTGTATTCCCCATGCATTTACGTGACGTGCCGAAAACTCTTGTCCATACCCCGTAGTACCACTTGGTTGCAGTGTATAAACTATGTAGTCTTGAGATGCATATACGTGCAATGGGTAGGTGCTTTCAAAAATTCGTTGCGTTGGGCTTGTCCCTCCATAGTAATATACAATTAATGGGTATTTCTTATTTGGATCAAAATTTGGAGGAAGATAATATCGACCTTCAATTTCGTCGCCAAAAGATGATTTAAAATTCCAATCTTTTACATCTCCTAAAGTTATCGTGGAGAGTCGTTCATTATATGGATCGGAGATTAGTTCCGATTTATTACTCTTTAAATTCACAACATAACTTCTGTTCGAATTAGATGTGCTTACTCCAATATATGAAGCCCACTCATCATTACTTGCCAAATCAAATGAGCGTA
Organism: Dysgonamonadaceae bacterium; assembly: GCA_035271465.1. Taxonomy (GTDB): domain Bacteria; phylum Bacteroidota; class Bacteroidia; order Bacteroidales; family Dysgonomonadaceae; genus UBA2632. The sequence continues at coordinate 15,815 of DATERO010000151.1, forward strand.
TTACGTCTTCATTCAAATTCAGCTTTGTATATTTTCGTGATTTGGGATTATAGCTATAAACATTTACTCTATCCTTGTCTTGAACTCGGAAGTAAATTTGGTTATCTACTCTGCTCCAATGTTGCGAATCTATGGTTGGATCAAAATCTTTTGTAATAGGATCTACAGTTTTAGATTTCAAATTCATTATGAATGCTTGAGTATCATAGCTATTAGGGATTTGGTCTTTATCTACATTTTGTCCAATAGCATTGAAGGCTTCAGGTGACCCACTTATAAGAACATGCTGATTGTCGGGTGAAAACTGTGCAGACGAAACGAAAGCTTTGTTTTCCCATAAGGTATCTATCTCCATTGTCACTAAGTTGAGCTTGTACATGGAGTTTTTTCTAAAAGGACGTTCTGTTAAATCTTCCTCTGAAGTAGAAAAAAGCAAATGTTTGCTATCATGAGAAATATCATTCAACGTTGCTGTTTCTCTCCCAAAAGTAATTTGTTGCGAGAGCCCTGAATCAAAAATATATTGATAAATAAAATACCTGTCTCTATATGTTGGCTGACGATCGTCAGGTGCTAACAGTCTCTTTAAGTTTTTTGGACTTTCTAACGACAATATTTCTTTAGTAGAGTAAAACATTGACTTCTCATCGGGTGCAATATTAAAGTTTTCTTTTGGCAAATTATCTGCTATTACATTTGACTCCATTGTAAGAGGATCAAGAGTAACTAGCGAGCGTCCATTTTCGGAATCAATCACAAATGAGAGCTTATCTGACACTGGCATCCATTTCAATTGATGTCGATTTGTTGCTTCATATATTAATGTTTTGTTTTGTCTCGTATCATAAACCTCTGTATAGTTTTTTGTATCACCTCCTGTAAGTGTTTCACTAAGTCGTAACAAAACAAAGCGTCCACTTGGAGAAATACTTGAAGAAGAAACTCTTTTTCCTTCCAGTATATCTTTAATGTCAATACGTCTTGAAGGATTATCAGAGAATGAAATCATCAGGGAAGAGTCTTCTTCAGATGGCTTCACTTCTATCTTTACTGCAGCTGAATCAAAAGGCTTTTCACTTGACGCCAATAACTTAACAACAACTCTCGAGTTATTGAGCATCCAATCTAATGATGCCTCTGCAGAACCTGCAAGAGAAATACTATCTGTAGCATTGCTTTTTGTAGCCTTCTTCACTCCGTTTATATAAACTTCTAAGATGTTAGGCGAAGTAACGGTCAACTTTGCTTTTCCATAGCTATCGCCTGCCAAATAGAATGACAATAAATGGAATGCGTAATCGGCTTCAACTTTATTAAAGTGGAAAAAACCTGATGTGTCTGCAATTAGTTTATTTGCAAAACGTTCGTGTTTTGGAAAAGAAATAGCACTCGAAAGCATCAACTCGTCTGAGAGCTTTTCTTTTTTCAAGTTCACACTATCTAATAATACAGGCTTGTGTAAGACTATTGGTTCAAATACACGAACTTCTTTTAAAGTAACTCTCGATTGTGCAAAAATTCCATTGACACAAATCAATAGTGTTATTAGTAATTTAAACTTGTTCAACATATGGTTTATTTTAAATTTATATTAATTAGCTACATGTAGTTTTTCCAAACAAAAAAATCAGGAAAAGTGTCTGAAAATGAGTCATGTGGTTTTTCCTCAAAAATACCATACACAGAAGTTCCTGAACCAGACATAGATGCATATAGTGCACCACTACTATATAGTTGTTGTTTTAATTCTTCAATTATAGGATATTTTCTAAAAATAGGAATTTCAAAGTCGTTATGCATTAATCCTCGCCATTTATTTATTGGCATCTTCACAATTTCCTTTAATGAAACCGCTGGTATCGTTGGAATTATAAGATCATAAGCTTCTTTTGTGGAAACAGCAATATCTGGTTTTATTACTACAAAGTAATAACTATCTAATGATATATCTATTTCTTCAAGTTGATCACCAATATTAGTTGCAAATGCAGGTTTATTATCAATAAAAAAAGGACAATCTGCTCCTATTTTTACTGCAAGTTGTTTCATTTCATCATCGGTCAGACCCAACGAATAAGTTTGATTAAGCAGCTTAAGCATAAATGCTGCATCTGAAGAACCGCCGCCCAAACCAGCACTATTTGGTATGTTTTTTAATAGGTGAATGTCTAAATTTGGTATCAGCTTCTCATCACTAAGCAACAGAAGAGCTTTAACTACTAAGTTGGAATGAGGTTTGCAGTGTGTTTCTAAACCTCTTTCAAATAGTCGGTATGCTTTTCTATCGTTTGAAGGAAGAATTTCCAATCCATCTTTTAGGGCTATTGGATAAAATACAGTTTCAATATTGTGATAACCATCAGCACGCTTTGAAACGATATTGAGGCCTAAGTTTATTTTTGCATTCGGGAAACAG
>DATERO010000152.1:0-16553 GCA_035271465.1 Dysgonamonadaceae bacterium
GGTAAGATCTATGTATCAAGGATGAATATCGAATTATTTGCATCACAAATGGGTGGAGTCATTCAAGAAGTAATGACTACTGCTTTTAGAGGTGCCGAAGGTTTTATAAACCAAGTTATTGAATAACTGTTATCATCAACAGCTAATATATATTGTAAAAACACGTTCTAAAATGGAACGTGTTTTTTTATATCTAAACAGCATAAGTGCGAAACAAAAAATATATTCCTTAGAGATTGATACTTTCCGTTGCATATATTAATATTCTCCAAACTCTATAGTGTTGAAATATATAGCAATATGCTTAATATCAGTTGAATTCGAGTGAAAACATTTCTTACATGTAGGATTGGACAAACAACTGTTGAAAATCGAATCTTACTAGTAAGAAATGTTTTGAAATGAAGAAACAACTCCTTTTCAGCCTAAAAATGGGAAGTTGTGAAAAAAATGAAGAACTAGATGTTGAAGATTGAAGAAACAGAAGAAAAACTGTGCTCTCTATTTCAAAAAAATGAGTTTTAGCAAGAAAAACACCTTCTGTTTGTATAGAAGTTGTATTTTTATTGTCTCTCAACATTTCCTTTATGTTTGAAGCAGTTTTCATCTGCTGTTCTTCATTTCCTATGGGTAAGAAATGTTTTGAAACACTTTATCATTACCAAAACTTAAAAAGATGAAACGGAAAAAATTATATGAAATACGCAAGTTTTGATAATGGATGATTTGTTGAAGCTTCACTAAATGCGAGAAAGCATTATTTTTTGTAATGTACATAGCAAAAAGGACAAAGATTTCAATGATTTTACTACTTTTGTTATAAAGTCTAATAGAGTGATTATCAACAAAACATGAGTCAATGAAAAAGTTAGCAGTTACGCCCATTCTACTATTGTGTTCGCTATTTATTTTATTCTCAAAAAACCCTTTAAATGTGAAAGAATATACATTAAGTAATGGTTTAACTATATGGTTAAATGAAGACACATCCCAGCCTAAAGTAATAGGAAGCATTATTGTCAAAGCGGGAGCAAAAGATTCTCCTAACACGGGTGTGGCACACTATTTTGAGCATATAATGTTTAAAGGAACTGATAAAATTGGGACCACTAATTATGAGAATGAAAAGGTATGGCTAGATTCTATTTCGGAGAAGTATGATGAGTTAGCAAGTATTTCAAGCCCTAAGGAACGCTTGGAAGTTCAGAAAGAGATTAATGAACTATCAATACAAGCAGCCAAATATGTTATTCCTAATGAGTTTAATAAACTTATTTCACAATATGGTGGAACAGGATTAAATGCTGGTACATCTTGGGATTATACAATGTACTACAACACTTTCACACCACAGTATATGAAACAATGGTGTGAAATTAATAGTGAGCGATTGATTAATCCTATTTTTAGAATGTTTCAAAGTGAGTTAGAAACTGTTTATGAGGAGAAAAACATGTATGCTGACATGCTGGGTAACCAAGCCGCAGAAAAAATTCTTGAAGAGTTTTTCAAACCGCACCCCTATCGATATTCTATAATTGGAAGTACCGAAAACCTAAAGAACCCTCGTCTTTCTGAGATGGAGACGTTTTTTAATACATATTACGTGGCAAATAACATGGGTTTAATATTAAGCGGAGATTTTAATTCAGACGAGGTAATACCTCTGTTAGAAAGCACATTTGGCAAAATAAAAAAAGGTAAGCTGGATAAACATGTTGTTGATATGCCTGCTTCAATAAATGGAAAAGTAAACCTAACTGCAAAAATACCAATACCTTTTGTACGTGTAAATGCGTTATTATGGAGGGGGGTTCCATCTAACCATCCAGATGAGATTGCTTTAAGTTTAGTTGAATCTTTTCTTAGCAATGAAAATAAAACTGGCTTACTAGATAAGTTAACCATTGAAGGTAAACTTATGATGGGTGCTGCTCTTTCATTAAGCATGAATGATGCAGGTGCAATTGCACTTTTAGCAGTACCAAACATTCCATTTCAAACGTATGGATCTGCTCAAAAGCATATTTTTGAAGCACTTAATAAAGTGAAGAATGGTGAGATTTCGGATGAAATGTTTCAAAGCTTGAAGTTGGAGCAACAACGTAATTACTTGCTAGAATTGGAAAGCTTAGATAAGCGCAATCAGAAAATGATTGAAGTTTTTGCTAAAGGAATGAAATGGAGTGAATACCTAAAACAAACAGATAAGATTGAGTCGATTACAAAACAAGACGTTATAGATGTTGCTAATAAATATTTTTCTGATAACTACTTCGATGTAAAGAAAAAGACAGGGAAGTATCCTAATGCTAAAATATCAAAGCCTCCTTTTAAACCAATTGAAGTTCCTAATAAAGAGGGGGAATCTGATTATAGTAAATGGCTAAACACTATTGATAAAACTGAGTTTACACCTCGATATCTAAACTTTAAGAATGATGGTCAATCAGTTTCTTTGAGCGACAACAATCTTGTTCAATTATATCACACCCATAATGAAATAAACAATGTTTTCAACTTAACAATGATTTATGAAATTGGGAATCGGCAGATTCCTACTCTTACCCCATTAGCCTCATACTTGAATTATTTGGGTACTGACAAATATAGTGTTGACCAATTTAATGAAGAGTTGCAAAAACTTGGTAGTAGGCTAAACTTTAATGTTCAACCTAATAACTTCACTATTTCTATTTCAGGGTTTGATGGTAATTTTGATGAAACATTTAAATTAGTCAGTCACTTTTTAACCGATTTAGAACCTGATAAATCAAAACTGAAAAAGCTGACAAAAGAGAAAAAGCTGGAGGATAAGGCAATTAGAAAATCGCCAGATGAAATAAGTAAAGCAATAGTTGAGAAAGTTAAATTTGCCGCTGAATCAGATTATTTGAATCGCTTATCACTGAAAGAACTTAAAAAAGTTACATCTGAACAATTCATTGCTGATTTCCGAAAAGTTCTCTCAACTGAAGGTCACTTTCACTATTCAGGCACATTGCCTCAAGATCAAGTTGCTAAAACAATCTCTCAATATTTACCTGTAAATGAAATTAATTTAAACTCAAACAACCCCATTTTTAAAGATGGTATAAAACACCCACAATCAAAAGTTTATTTTTATAACGATTCTAAAGCAACTCAAAGTATTATTCAGGCGTATATCTTAGGACCAAAACAAAAGAGCAATTATAACAAAAACCTTTCATTGCTTTTCAATTCCTACTTTGGTTCAGGAATGGGTTCTTTAATGTTTCAAGAGATACGGGAGTTTCGCTCTTTAGCTTATCGAGCATACTCTTCAGTAGAAAACCCTCCAATAAAACTAAATGATAGAGCCATGCGTTTTAATTTGCTTCTCTCAACTCAAGCGGATAAAACTACAGATGCTATAGAAGCAGTGGAGTCATTACTTAAGAATATGCCTTTGAGTGAAATTCGACTACAAGCCGCAAAAGAAAATTTAATAAATCAAGCACAAAGTGCTTATCCAAACTTCAGACAAAAGACTCAACGTATAGCACAATATATACAAGAGGGCTACGAGGAAGACCCAAATAAGGTGCTCAAAGAAGATGTTTTGCAAATGAACCTGTTGGATTTGAAAGAGTTCTATAAACAGAACATTCAAGGTCAATCTGTAATTTATATAATTGTTGGAAATAAGAAAAAAATAAATATGAAACAACTACAACAGATTGGTGACATTGAAGAATTAAAAGTAAAAGATTTTTTAAAATAAACACTTTGTTTATTTGATATCTATAGTTTTTCAATGTGAAAAACATCTAGATAGTTCTTACTCAAGTTATAAATCATGAGATGTCTCATTATGTCTATCTTATTCTTACCTTTTTTCTTTGATCTCTTTTCTTTACAATTTTCTTATCTTTGCATATTCAATCAAAAAAGTAAATTTTAGAACACTCTATATCATATATTATGGCAAAGGAATTGAGAGATTTAACCCCACGAAGCAAAGATTATTCTCAGTGGTACTTGGATTTAGTAATTAAAGCTGATTTGGCAGAAAACTCTGCTGTACGCGGTTGTATGGTTATTAAACCATACGGTTATGCCATTTGGGAAAAGATGCAACGTCAACTGGACGATATGTTTAAGGAAACAGGTCATGAAAACGCATATTTTCCTCTTTTCATTCCCAAATCATTTCTAAGCAAAGAAGCTGATCATGTAGAAGGCTTCGCCAAAGAATGTGCTGTCGTAACTCATTATCGCTTGAAAAATGATCCAAATGGAAATGGAATTATTGTAGATCCTGACGCAAAACTGGAAGAAGAATTAATTGTTCGTCCAACCTCCGAAACTATTATTTGGAGCACCTATAAAAATTGGATACAATCATATCGTGATCTTCCTATACTCATTAACCAATGGGCAAACGTGGTGCGATGGGAAATGCGAACACGATTATTTTTGCGTACTGCAGAGTTTTTGTGGCAAGAAGGACACACAGCTCACGCTACTGAAGAAGAAGCATTAGCAGAAACACGCCAAATGTTAGATGTGTATGCAGATTTTGCTGAAAAATATATGGCTATGCCTGTAATAAAAGGAGTGAAATCAGCTTCTGAACGATTTGCAGGTGCACTTGACACTTATACCATTGAGGCTTTGATGCAAGATGGGAAAGCATTGCAATCCGGCACCTCTCATTTTTTAGGTCAAAATTTCGCAAAAGCATTCGATGTAATGTTCTCAGATAAAGATGGAGAAAGAAAATATGTATGGGCTTCATCATGGGGAGTTTCTACACGTTTGATTGGCGCACTGATTATGGCTCACTCCGATGACAATGGATTAGTATTACCTCCACTGTTGGCTCCTTACCAGGTAGTTATTGTTCCCATTTATCGCAATGACGAACAGCTTAACCAGATAAATGATAAAGTAGCAGGAATTATCAAAGAGTTAAGAGCGCTGGGTATAAGCGTAAAGTATGACAAATCGGACAACAAGAAGCCAGGATGGAAATTTTCAGAATATGAATTGAAAGGTGTGCCTGTACGCTTGGCAATGGGTGGGCGAGATTTGGAAAACAACACAATTGAAATAGCACGTCGCGACACCTTGACAAAAGAAACATTACCTCAAGAAGGTATAGAAGAACACATTAAGAGTTTATTGGAAGAGATGCAAAAGAACATCTACAAGAAAGCATTTGATTATCGTGAATCTGTTACTCGCAATGTTGATAGCTACGAAGAATTTAAAGTGGAAATAGAAAAAGGAGGCTTTTTAATGTGTCATTGGGACGGAACATGCGAAACGGAAGATCTTATCAAAAATGAAACAAAAGCTACCATACGTTGCATCCCATTGGAAGGTGATAAAACTCCTGGCAAATGTATGATTACTGGTAAACCGTCTGCGCAAAGAGTGGTATTTGCTCGCTCATATTAATAATAAAGTAAAAAAGTGACGTTTACTAAACGCATTCATCTTTGGGTCTCGGCTTTTCGACCTCGAACGCTATTTTTAGCTGCAGCTGGTATTATTCTTGGCAGCGGTTTAGCTTTGCATGTAGGAAAGCTAGATATCACTACCGCTTTGCTTGCTCTTTTGACTGCACTACTACTGCAATTGTTATCCAATCTTGCAAATGACTTAGGGGATTATGTTAAGGGAACTGACAGAACAGGAAAAAGAGTTGGTCCCATGCGCACTGTTCAGAGTGGCAAGATAACACCTCTTCAAATGAAGAGAACAATTGCCTTTACAACCCTAATTACAATGTTTTCGGGATTAGTTTTGCTTCTGAGGCTTTTCCATATCATGGGCTTGAAGGTTGTTATTCTATTTCTAGTGGTTGGTGGGCTATCTTTACTATCTGCTTTGTTTTACACTTTAGGAAAACGTCCTTATGGATATATGGGTTTAGGAGATTTTTTTGCATTCTTCTTCTTTGGTCCTATTGCTGTTATTGGTACTTATTATTTACAAACACAAACAATCGATTTCCGAGCAGTGCTTCCTAGTATAGGTATGGGGTTACTGAGTGCAATGATTCTTAATGTAAATAACATGCGCGACATAGCAAATGACAAGTTTTCAAATAAACTTACAATAGCCGTAAGACTAGGATTAAAAAACGCAAGAAGATATCATGCAATGCTTATGATTATAATGTATGGTTGTTTTTTAACTTACAGCATTTTATATGCAAATAATCCTTGGTATAGGTTTGCTTATATTATTGTATATGCTTATCAGTTTCTTATTTTAAAGCAAATTTTCAAGAAAGAAAGTGAAGCACTAGATCCTTATTTACAAAAGACAGCTTTATCGTCATTTTTGTTATCAGTTCTGTTTACAGTAGGCATAAACATCTACACATAAAAAGATTAAGACAGAAACAGGAGCTTAATTTCTATTAGTGTTATTTGGTTTTAACTGTTCCAGCATTAAAATAGGTTGTCATTAATTAATTCAAAAATGACAACCTATTCTCTACTATTGATTGCTCTTAATTGTTTCTCTGATTATCCTCTTATTTTTCCGTTAGGATATTCATTTGTACGAAGAGTAACCTACTTTTCCCCAGAGAAGAGTGCGTCGACTTGAACCTTCGTTAATTTATTACTATGTAATATTAGTGTTGTAATAAATCTTTATTATCAAGGAAAAAGTTGAAATGCATTTTTTGCTCCCTATGTTTTACACAATCAGATTCCAACAAGCTGATATTTAATGAAATAATAATTAAACATATGCGATGCATTCCATATAAATTATATTATGAGCAATTCTGTAAAATGATCCACACAATCTCAGCACATAATATAAAAAACACACAGAGAAAATTCATTCTCTGTGCTAATTTCGTCTTTATCAAGATACAAATAAAAGCATCTATACTAAAATGTTTAATTACACTACCCCTTGTGCCATCATTGCATTAGCTACTTTCATGAAGCCAGCAATATTAGCACCTTTCACATAGTTGGTGTAATCTCCATCTTTACCATGATCTACACATTGTGTATGTATGTCATTCATTATTTGATGCAACCATTTGTCAACTTCTTCATTTGACCACGATAAGTGCATTGCATTTTGTGTCATTTCTAAACCTGAGCATGCTACGCCACCTGCATTAACTGCTTTTCCTGGAGCAAACAACATTTTATTTTCAATAAAATAATCAACAGCTTCAGCTGTACATCCCATATTGGAAACTTCCGCAACAAGAGTTACCCCATTAGCTTTAAGCTTCTTAGCATCCTCCAAGTTTAATTCGTTTTGGATAGCACATGGCAAAGCTATGTCTACTTTGCACTCCCAAGGTTTTTTCCCTTCGAAAAACTGCGCATTAGGATATTTCTCTGCATATGGTGCAACTACATCGTTTCCAGAGTTGCGCAACTCAACCATGTATTCTATCTTGTCAGGCGTATTAATTCCATCTTTGTCATATATATATCCGTCAGGACCAGATATAGCAACTACTTTAGCTCCCAATTCGGTTGCTTTAGTTACGGCACCCCAAGCAACATTTCCGAAACCAGAAACTGCTACAGTCTTATCTTTTAGATCAATACCATGCGTATCACACATTTGATTCACAAAGTAGAGTGCTCCAAAACCTGTAGCCTCCGGACGTAATTTTGACCCACCAAATGAAAGTCCCTTACCTGTGAAAGTACCAGTGTGTTCACGTGCCAACTTTTTGTACATACCATACATATATCCAACTTCGCGAGCACCTACGCCTATATCCCCTGCAGGTATATCAGTATCTGGACCTAAATCTCGCCATAATTCGGTAACAAAAGCTTGACAGAAACGCATTATCTCACCATTGGATCGACCTTTTGGAGAGAAATCAGAGCCACCCTTGCCGCCGCCCATAGGAAGCGTAGTTAGCGCATTCTTAAATGTTTGCTCAAAGCCCAAAAATTTCAAAGTAGAAAGATTAACAGAAGCATGAAAACGTATACCACCTTTGTAAGGTCCAATTGCACCATTAAATTGTACGCGGTATCCAATATTTACATGAACCTGACCTTTGTCATCAACCCAAGGAACCCGAAATGTGAACACCCTGTCAGGTTCAACAATTCTTTCCAATATCCCCGCTTTTTCGTATTCCGGATGCTCATTATATACATCTTCAACCGAAAATAAAACTTCTTTTACAGCCTGATGAAATTCATCTTCACCTGGATGTCTTGCGACCAATTGCGCCATTACATCTTTTACATTCATAATAAATAGTTTTTTTATGTTTTCCTACTGATAACAAAGGTAGGTATTAAATCGAAACTTGTATAGAATATCCATGAATTTATCATAGAAATCATAACTTATTTTTGCAATTCACTCAACTTAATGCACTTTTTACCACAAAACCATAATGCTACATATAACTACGCAAACACTCAAATTAAGAGAATACAATCAATTTGCATTACATAAATATCGAAAACAAGCATCCAGTGATTGCAATTTGAAAATATGACCACATAGCACATTTAACTTTTAATGATATATTCTTTCACTTTTCCAATCCCTAAATATCAAATCAGAATCAACCAAAAATAGATGTTCTTTTAAGAAAGAAAATGGATTGTTAGCTAAAGGCATTTTATGTAACTTTGCTTCGTAAAAATAAGTAGAAGAGCATGGCGAAAAATAAATTGACAAAATTTGCCGAAATGGCAACCTATAAGAATGTTTTTGAATGTACTTTCAAAGAACTCCAAAAAGAACCTTTTGCACTGAAAGGAAAATGGGGGGAGAAACACTTCAAAAACGACAACCCAATTGTGTTAGAGCTAGGATGTGGCAAAGGTGAATACACTGTTGGTTTGGCCCGTTACTTTCCTGAAAAGAACTTCATTGGAATGGATATTAAAGGTGCTCGCATGTGGACTGGCGCAACAGATGCTATAAAAGACAATTTGGTAAATGCCGCTTTTGTCAGAACCCACATTGAACTGATTGAACATTTTTTTGATCCCAAAGAGATATCAGAAATATGGATTACTTTTCCCGATCCACAGATGAAGAAAACAAACAAAAGACTCACTTCATGTCGCTTTATGAAAAAGTATAGCAACCTTTTAAAAGATAATGGTATTATCCATCTAAAAACCGATAGTAATTTCTTATATACTTATACAAAGGCAATGATTGAAATAAATGAATTATCTGTTCTCTTTAATACAGATAATTTATACAGTTCAGATATTGATGATGACATTTTGTCCATTCAAACTTTCTATGAAAAACAGTGGTTAGAGCGTGGATTAAATATAAAATATATTAAATTTTTGTGCGACAGGAAAGAAGATTGGTTAGAACCAGACATTGATATAGAGCTTGACTCCTACAGAAGTTTTGGAAGAAATCAGAATCTTGAACCTATTAAAGAAGCAAATATATTGAAGAATATACCAAATAATCAGTAAATTGCAGTCTATTCTTTGCTTATATGCATTGAAGTCAATTATATATTCATAACTATAATTCAAAACACTACCTATCGATATCCAAAAAGTGTAAATGAATTTTCTAAAAAAAAATAAGATGGCAATATATCCAAATCTAATTTTAGATGCTCTCAAAAATGTTCGATATCCAGGTACGGGACAAGATATTGTATCGGCTGGAATGGTAGCAGATGACATCAAAATTGAAGGAATGAAAGTGAGCTTTACACTCATCACAAAAAGACAAAACGATCCATTTATAAAGTCGGTAGTAAAAATGGCAGAGCAGGCTATTCTTACTCATGCCGATAAAGAAATAGAAATAAAAGGAAATATTTCAATAAAATCAAAGCAAGCTCCACCTCCAGCAGTTGCGAAACTCTTGCCCGATGTTAAAAACATTATTGCAATAGCTTCTGGCAAAGGAGGAGTAGGAAAAAGTACTGTTTGCACAAACCTTGCTATCGCTTTGGCGCAAAAGGGATACAAAGTTGGCCTATTGGATGCTGATATTTTTGGCCCATCAATTCCCAAAATGCTTTCAGCAGAAGGTTCATCACCCATGTTAGTAAAGAAAGATGGTCGAGATCTGATAATACCAATCATAAACTACGGTGTCAAAATGCTATCGATTGGCTTTTTTGTGAAAAAAGATGATGCAGTTGTTTGGCGAGGTGCAATGGCAACAAATGCTCTCAAGCAATTAATTGGAGATGCGGATTGGGGTGAACTGGATTACTTCTTAATAGACTTGCCACCTGGAACAAGTGATATACACTTGACATTGGTTCAAACATTAGCCATAACAGGGGCAGTAATTGTTAGCACTCCTCAAGCAGTAGCATTAGCTGATGCAATTAAAGGAATCAGCATGTTTGAGGGTGACAAAATAAATATCCCAATTCTTGGTTTGGTAGAAAACATGGCATGGTTTACACCAGCAGAGTTGCCAGAAAACAAATACTACATATTTGGGAAAGATGGATGCAAGAACCTTGCCGAAGAAAAAGGATATGAACTATTGGGACAAATACCTTTAGTACAAAGTATACGTGAAGGTGGAGATGAAGGTAAACCCGTTGCCTTAAACACAGAAAGCATAACAGGAATGGCATTTGACGCATTGGCTGATAATATTATAAAGGCTGTTGATAGACGTAATAGAGATCTGCCTCCTACAGATATTGTAGAAATGAAAACTAGATAATAATGAACATATAACTCAGAAATAAAAGAGACGCATTTTTGCGTCTCTTTTTCATTAAACCACTCACTACTAAACACCTTAAAGTGTAGATTCATATACAACATAGCAAAGAAGTATTATCTAGTCCAAAAAAGAAAGCTATAAAGATCCTAATAATCAATCATTTCTATAGGCGGAGGGTAGGAAAGTCGCTTTATGTAATTGATCTTACTTTCCTAGGGTAGGAAAGCATTTTCCGCAACAAGTTTTGGCTTTCGGAGGGTAGGAAAGCTTCTTTCTTAACATGTTTTCTCTTGCAGAGGGTATGAAAACTGTTTATTTAACAAGTTTTCTCTAGCGGAGGCTCGGCAGGTCACTCCGTGTATATAGGCTTACTGAATCATATAGCGGCTTAAATTATAAATCCAGATGCGTACACTGTCATTACATTTAGATATTTCCTATTACCAATTACCTTCAATCAGTTTTATAACTATCTAAATAAGCAAATATATTTTACATCTCACAATTTATTAAACGAAAAACATTCGAAGTATTTTATACTTTCAATCGACTTAATGTGTGAAACAAAAGATACTTGATTTTCTGAACATGCGACACACTATTAGTGTTATACCCATCAAACTACGTTTAATATAAAAATTATATAGATATGAAGTATTTCAGAGGTAATTGGTTTGATAATATAGACCCCATTATAACAAGTTGGATGAATCGCAACGGTTTGCGCATGCTTAGAATTAGTGTTGGTATTGTTTTTGTATGGTTTGGTGTGTTAAAGTTTTTCCCCGGAGTGAGCCCAGCCCAAGGATTAGCCATCAACACAATAAAGATGCTCACATTTAATCTTGTATCAGAAATAATAATTATAAATGGCCTGGCATTATGGGAGGTACTAATAGGAATAGGACTTATTTCAGGAAGATTTGTGAGAGAGACGCTTTTATTACTTTTCTTGCAAATGATAGGAACTTTTTCTCCTGTTTTTCTTTTTCCCAACGAAGTGTTTACACAGATACCTTATGCCCCAACAATGGAAGGACAGTACATTATTAAAAACATAATAATTATTAGTGCAGGTATTGTTTTGGGTGGAGCATTGCGTTCTCCTTCTGACAACTCTCTTAGAAAGGATAGAGTTAACAGAGAACGCACTACATAAATATAGATTATTACTAATTGTTTTACTCTTTAATATTAGATTCAAGAGAAGGATAATATTCCTACTACAAACAATCTGCATCTATAGGCGTTTATAACATAGACACATTCTACTATTGCTTGTGTTTGACAAATAAAAAAACGTTTATATAATACTCTATTCAAAACACATAAAAAATAAAATATATGGCATTAAAAGAAACTTTACAACAACTGGGCGCTGAACAAAGTAATCCTTGTGTAACTATTTCACTTAACACCCATCGAACTCGACCTGACACCGAAAAGGACAGAATCTTATTAAAGAACTTGTTGAAAGAAACGGAAGATAGATTGAAAAAGGAGTACGATAAAAAGTCAATTGAAGGAGTACTTGAAAAGCTATCCACTGTAAAAAGTGAAATAGATTTGAACACGAACTTAGACAGCTTGCATATTTTCCTTTCCAACGACACCAAAGAAATTGTTAAGTCTCCTTGGGTAGCAGCTTCTGACCGAGTAAACATTTCTACTCAATTTGCTATTAGACCTTTAATTAAAGCATACAATCGAAGTGAACCATATTTAATAATGGTTTTATCTCAAAATGAAGTGAAGTTGTATGAAGCAGTGAATGATGACGTTGTTAAAGAAATAAAGAGCGACGATTTTCCTATCACAGAGAATATTCCAAACACACTTTACCCCGAAAAGTTGGGCGATGCAAAATATGTTGATGACCTAATACGCAACTTTTTTAACAAGATAGATAAAGCGTTGGTGAAAGTATATAGAGAAACAGACTTGAAATGCGTAGTAGTGACTACTGAAGCAAACTATACTAAGTTAATGCAAGTGGCAGATAAGCCAACTGTGTATCATGGTTATGTGACTATAAACGCTAATAAATCTGCTCCTCATCAAGTAGTGAAACAAACATGGAAGTTGATTGAAAAACTACAGTCGGAACGCAGAACTGCTGACATAGAGGAAGTAAACAAAGCAATATCTCAAGGAAATGTACTTACGGATTTACACGAGATTTATCAAGCAGCATTAGATGGTAGAGGCGATCTATTAGTTGTACACCAAAATTACAAGCAACCAGTGATGATCAATGATAAAGGTGGCTTTGATTTGATTGACGACTCGTCAACCCCTGGGGCTGTTGATGATATAACCAGCAAAATAGCATGGGAGATAATCTCCAAAAAAGGGAGAGTTATCTTTACGGAACAAGAGGAAATTAAAGACTTAGGCAAAATAGTGCTGAAAACAAGGTACTAAACTATAGATATATAATTCATCCCAACCTTATTGTTGAATATTCAATATAAGGATGGGATGAATTTTGTATATTCGTTGTTGGAAAAAAGGATACTCCTTTATCCTGTAAAGCAGAAACAATCTCATTGAAATAAACATTAGTTGCATAAATATGAATCATCCTTTTTCACTCTTTAAGTTCTGTCCTAAATGTGGGTCAGATCAATTCATTGTTAACAATCAAGATTCAAAAAAATGTAATAGTTGTGGATTTGTCTATTACTTCAATTCGGCAGCAGCAATAGTTGCTGTTATCGAAAACTCAAAAAACGAAATTCTTGTTGCACGTAGAGGTAAAGATCCTGCAAAAGGAACTTTTGACTTGCCCGGTGGATTTGCAGGAAGAAACGAAACTATTGAGGAAACAGTTCGTCGAGAGATATTAGAAGAGACACGTTTGGAAATAACTTCATTGAAATACATATTCTCCATTCCTAATATTTACGTATATTCGGGGTTTGAAGTTCACACCATGGATTTCTTCTTTGAGTGTAAAATAGACGATTTCAGTAATATGAAAGCACAAGATGATGTTGTGGAACTACTCTTTATACCCAAAGATGAATTAAACCCTGATGACTTCGGTCTTATCTCTATAAAGGAAGGAATTGAAAAACTACAAAAACTATCTATATGAAAAAAATAATTTTGTTGTTGTGTGTAGTGGGATCTTTTTCACTTGCAACCGCTCAAAGATTTGCAAATGATCAAACACCCCGAAGACTGTTCGATCAAGGAAAGGAGATGTTCCTTGAGGAAAACTATACGGGTGCATATGATGTATTAACGGAGTACTTGAAACAAGGTAAGGACATCAGCTTAATTGAACAAGCACAATACTATAGGGCTGCTTCTACTTACTATAGAAACACACCTAACAATGGTGACATTCTAAAAGATTTTTTGGAAAAACATCCTGAAACTGCTTATAATCATCACATCAAGTTTATGATTGGTTCATTCCATTTCAATGAAAAGGATTGGAACAAAACACTGTTTTGGTTAGATCAAGCCAATCTGGACTATTTGAGTCCTGCTGAACAAGAAGATTATAGCTTTCGTTCAGCTTATGCCAATTTGCAAGCGGGAAATAAAGATGAAGCTGCGCGTTTATTTGGCCTGTTGGCTCAAAACAGCAGCAAGTATGGTGATGCTGGAGGTTTTTATTATGGATATATTGATTATACAAAAGGAAACTATGATAGCGCACTTAATCGTTTTGAACGATTGAGAAACAACCCTGAGTTTGCTCAGGAAGTAGCTTTTTATACTGCTCAATCTGCGTTTTTCAAAGGAAATCTCGAAGAGGCAATTCGTCTTTCCGATGCATTTGTTAAAAACTATTCCAAAAGTGAACACTTAGGTGAAATGTATCGTATATTGGGTAATAGTAACTACAGGTTGAATCGTTCGTCACAAGCCATCCCCTATTACGAAAAATATAAGATACTTATAGATGAGCCTTTGAGAGGTGATGCATATTTTTTAGGTTTGGCCTATCTTGATGCAAATAAATTAGCAGATGCTGTTAAAATGTTTCAGTATGCTACGGGCGAAAACGATGCGTTAAGTCAAAATGCACAACTTTACTTAGGACAGACATACCTGAAGATGAACGATATGCCAAAAGCTCAAATGGCTTTTGCAGCTGCATCACGTGATAACTTTGATGCAAAAGCTCGCGAAACAGCAATGTTTAACTATGCTCTGCTGACACATCAAACCAACTTTTCAGTTTTTAGTGAATCTATTACATTGTTCGAAAACTTTTTGCGCGAATTCCCTAATTCACAATATGCCGATCAAGTAAATGATATTCTTGCTGAAACATTTCTCACTACTAAAGATTACAATGCTGCGCTTTCAGCTATTAATCGAATTGACAAACCCGCACGACGCATTTTGGAAGCTAAGCAAATGGTATTGTTTCAATTGGGAACTCAACAATTTGTAAATGGCAATCTTAATGAAGCAATTGAGTATTTCAACAACTCAATCAACTTAGGAAATTACAATAAAGAGGCACGCACGAATGCACTATTCTGGCGGGGTGAATCAAGATATAGAATAAGTAACTTCTCGGCAGCAGCAGCCGATTTTCAGGCATTTACTCAAGAAGCTTCTCCTTCTAACGAAAACTATGCACTTGCATTGTACAACTTAGGATACGCACGTTTTAAACAAAACCAATATGCTGCTGCACGCACAGCATTTCAAAATTATGTGAATGCACAAACAAATAAAGATGCTACTGAATATGCAGACGCTCACAATAGAATTGGTGATACTTACTACTTCAGTAGAAACTTTGCTGATGCAGAAAGATATTATAGCAGTGCTTCTACATTAAATCCTGCAAGCGCTGACTACGCTGCTTACCAAAGAGCTTTCGTTATGGGTTTACAGCGTAACTATCAAGGAAAAATAAGTGCATTGGAAGATTTGATGCGTAGTTATCCCAACTCACATTATTATGATGATGCTTTGTATGAAAAAAGCCGTGCATTGGTTATGCTCAATCGAGATAATGAGGCAGTACCCGTTCTAAATAAGTTAGTTTCAGATTTCCCGCAAAGCCCTCTTGCCCGTCAAGGCGGCGTTCAGCTGGGACAATTGCATTACAATGCCAATCGCTATCCAGAAGCAGTTGCAGCTTACAAGTCTGTTATTAGCAATTTTCCTGGTTCGGAAGATGCAAGAGCTGCTTTACAATCATTAGAAACAGTGTACAAAGACATGAATAACATTGATGAATATGTTAAGTATGCCAATGCATTACCTGGTGGTATGCGTATTACTCCTTTACGCCAAGATTCACTCACTTATATGGCAGCAGAGAATTTGTATATGCGTGGTTCTAAAAGCGATGCTATGAACTCGCTAACAAAGTATTTGCAAAGCTACCCAAATGGTGCTTACAGCAGTGATGCCAACTACTATTTAGGTGTGATAGCCGATGAGAACAATAATAAAGACAAAGCCATGATGCATTTCAGACATGTGATTGATGCTAACAATGGCAAATTTCTTGAAGGTGCTTTAGTGTATGTTGCAGAAACAGAATATAAGGACAACAATTATCAACAGGCCTTAGCTGACTATGCACGATTGAACAACGTAGCACAATCGATTACTCACAAACAAACAGCACAGCTGGGTATAGCCCGTACTAACTCGAAGTTGAATAACTTTCATGAAGCTGCACGGGCCATTGATCTATTGTTAGACAATAAGAACCTCTCACCCGAAACTATTACTGAAGCACACTATCTACGAGGCAAAGCTTATCAACAAGCACGCGAAGTGGATAAAGCAATGAACGATTATATGGCCATTGCCAATGATACACGAAGTATATACGGAGCAGAAGCGCAATTCAGACTGGCTGAAGCATATTACAATTGGAAGTCGTATGACAAAGC
>DATERO010000153.1:0-6267 GCA_035271465.1 Dysgonamonadaceae bacterium
CTTAGGACGCAAAAGTGCTCATCGTAATGCAATGCTTTCTAATATGTCAGCATCTTTGATAATGCATAAACGTATTTTCACTACTGTTGCAAAAGCTAAAGCATTACGTAAGGTAGTTGAGCCGATTATAACGAGGTCTAAAGAAGATACAACTCATTCACGTAGAATTGTTTTCAGTACACTCCAAAATAAGGAAGCATTGACTGAGCTATTCCAAAATGTTTCTCAAAAGGTTGGAGATCGTCCTGGAGGTTATACACGTATTATTAAAACAGGTAATCGCTTAGGAGATAATGCATCGATGTGTTTTATTGAATTGGTAGACTACAATGAGAATATGTTGAAGGATTCAACAGAGATGAAAAAACCAAGAACGCGTCGATCACGTCGTAAATCATCAAGTTCAACAACAGCTACTTCAGTTGCCGAAAAGAATCAAGATACTGAGGATGCAAAAGTTGAACAGCCTACAAAAAAAGCAGTTGAAAAACCTACTACAGCATCTAAACAAGATGTAAAAGATGAGCCTAAAACTAAGAAGGAATAAGGCTAATCATTTTAGAATGATAAAAACGCTACAATTAACTTTGTAGCGTTTTTTTGTGTTTTGATTTAAAACAATACTTTGATTATAAGTGTTATAAGTTTATTATATAAAAGTATTATGATAAAGAAAAAAATTATAGTCATTGGTTGTGGTTTTGGGGGGCTTCAATTTATTAAGCACTTAAAGAAGGATATCTTTGACATTCTACTTATAGATAAAGTAAATCACCATCAGTTCCAACCTCTATTCTATCAAGTTGCTGCATCTCAAATTGAACCTGCTACTATTTCTTTTCCATTAAGAAAGATATTTCAAAATAGGAAAGATGTTCGAATACGCTTAACAAATGTAGAAGCATTAAATGAAAAGAAAAAAGTAATAGAAACTTCTATAGGGGAATTTTCTTATGATTATTTGGTTATTGCAACAGGTTCCAAAACAAACTATTTTAATAATGATCAAATTGAGGAAAACGCTTTGAGTTTAAAATCAACTTTTAAAGCAATGACCATCCGTAATAAAACCTTAATGAATTTTGAGAAGATTTTATACGAAAAAAATAGAGCAGGACTTTATAATATTGTTATTGTAGGTGCTGGTCCTACAGGTGTTGAATTGGCAGGTGCCTTTGCCGAAATGAAAAAAGAGGTAATACCAAAAGATTACCCCAATATTATTCCTAGCAAGATAAATGTTTACCTTCTGGAAGGCAGTAATCATACACTATCCGCTATGAGCCCTTATGCCCAAAAGTATTCTGAAAAATACCTTTTAAAAATGGGTGTAATAGTTAAAACGGGAATCTTTGTAAAACAATATGATGGTAAGATTGTAACTCTAAGCAATGGAGAAACTATTTACTCTGAAAATGTAATATGGTCCGCTGGTGTAAAAGGTAATGCTATTGGTGGAATTCCTGATGATGTGCTGCTACCTACAGGACGAATTAAAGTAAATAGAATAAACAGAGTTGAACCTTTAGCTGATGTTTATGCCATTGGAGATGTTGCATACATGGAGACTGAAAAATACCCAAAGGGTCATCCCCAATTGGCAAATGTTGCAATTGGACAAGCAAAAAACTTAGCGAAAAACTTACATAAGATTGATCAAGAGAAGCACGATAAATTAAAGGAATATGAATATCGAAACTTGGGAACAATGGCAACAGTTGGACGAAATAAGGCTGTTGTGGATTTACCCTTTGCAAAGTTTCGAGGTAGATTTGCTTGGTTTGTGTGGATGTTTCTTCATTTAATGCTCATTTTAAGCGTGAGAAATAAAATAGTTATTTTTATTAACTGGGCATGGAACTATATTACAAAGAACAGCTCATTACGTTTAATTCTTTTAGACGAAAAAGAAACTTCTGATATTTAATGCAATATCTCTCACTTATATTGCTGAATATAGGGTGGGGTAACTATTGAAGCATTTATTATAATAATTATTACTATCTTTAATCACCTTTATAATCATGCTAAACCAATTTAAATTATGAGAATACGTGAAATACTGCAAGTTATAGAAACATTGGCACCCTTGTCTCTACAAGAAGATTATGATAATAGTGGCATTCAAGTAGGAGATACCAATCGAGAAGCAACAGGGGCTCTTTTCTGTATTGATATAACTGAAGATGTCATTGACGAAGCTATTTCATTAAAGTGTAATTTGATAATTTCTCATCACCCTATTGCTTTTAAGTCTTTCAAATCTTTAACCGGGAAGAATTATATTGAGCGATGTATGATTAAGGCCATTAAAAGCGATATCACATTGTATGCTGCACATACTAATTTAGATAATGCAACAGGGGGTGTCAACTTTAAATTGGCATCAATGTTAGGCTTAGAAGATGTGAAGATTTTAACTCCAAAAAAAAATGCCCTTGTAAAGTTTATAACTACTGTACCACATGATCATGTTGAAAATGTTCGCAATGCTCTGTTTAATGCCGGTGCAGGTCATATTGGAGATTACGATAGCTGTAGTTATAATTTGAGTGGTGAGGGAACATTCAAAGCAAAAGAAGGAGCTAAACCTCACGTTGGAGAAGTTGATAAACTACATTTTGAGCCAGAAGTGCGTATTGAGACCGTTGTCCCTATAATTAAAAAAGACGATGTTATACGCGCTCTTATTGCAGTTCACCCATACGAAGAGCCAGTTTATGATTTATATCCGATAACTAATGAATGGAGACAGTCGGGAAGTGGAATAACGGGTGTTTTGCCTGAACCAATGTCCGAACAGGATTTTTTATACTTGCTCAAGGATGTTTTCAAACTACATCATGTAAGTTATTCACGACTTAGAGGAAAGGATATACGCGAAGTTGCAGTTTGTGGTGGAAGTGGCGCTTTTATTATTGGCGATGCCATTAATTATGGTGCAGATGTATTAGTAACAGGCGAAGCAAAATATAATGATTTTTATGATGTTGAAGATAAGTTATTGCTTGCAAGCATAGGACATTACGAATCAGAAATTTGTACAAAGGAACTTTTTTATGATGTAATATCAAATAAATATCCTAACTTTGTAATGCATTTATCGGCTTTCGATTCAAACCCGGTAAACTATTTGTAAACATGAGCGGTTGACAACAATCCCGCTTCTTACGAATGATGTAGTAAGCAATATATAGCTGGATAAATCTGTCTTGTATTGATTACTGCATTTTTTTGTCTATAAACTTAAAAATATAATCATATTATGGCTAAACGTACAAAAAAAGAAAAAGAAATATCGGTTGAAGAGAGACTACGTACACTGTACAAATTACAAATGTATCTATCTGAGATTGACCGTATCAGAACACTTCGCGGAGAGCTGCCATTAGAGGTTGCCGATCTTGACGATGAAATTGCCGGCTTGGGGACGCGTGTAAATAATTTTGAGTTAGATTTGAAGGAACTTGAATCTAATATTGCTCAGCAGAATATTAAAATTGAAACAAGCAAGGCAAAAATTGAAAGATACAACACTCAACTTGAGAATGTGCGCAATAACAAAGAGTTTGATCACTTGACCAAAGAAGTTGAGTATGAGACTTTGGAAATTGAGCTAGCTGAAAAACGCACTCGTGAGTTTACACAAAGCCAGAAAGATCTATCTGCCCAAATAGAAGAAGCCAACGCTTTGTTGAAAGATAAAAAAATTGATTTAGACCACAAGCAAAAAGAGCTGGAAGATATTGTATCAGAGACGAAAGCTAACGAAGAGAAGATAAGAGAAAAGGCGAAGAAAACGGAAGCCTCTATTGAACCTCGTTTGGTAACTGCATTTAGACGAATTCGCAAAAATGCGCGCAATGGTTTGGGTATAGTTCCAATTCAACGTGGTGCTTGTGGAGGATGTTTTAATAAAATACCACCTCAAAGACAGATGGATATCAAGTTAGGTAAAAAGATTATCGTTTGTGAATATTGTGGTAGAATTATGGTTGATCCTGAAATTGCTGGAGTTGAAGAATAAACTTTTATTCATTCGAGAATAGTACGTTCAATATTAAAATAGAAGGCTGCAGCAGAATAATTGTTGTCAGCCTTTTTTTTGTGGGTATTTGTCGCAGATATTTTGTGCTGCAAAAAAATATTTCGACCATGAAAAGAAAAAAACAAACTATAGATGTCATAGTATCATCAAAAATATAATTATTTGAACCGAAAATATCCCTGAAAGTTAAAAAATAAATAATTAGGACTTTTCGGAAGCCAGAAAGTGCAAAATAAAAAAAACATTGCTTTCTGGGACCCATAAAGTCTAAAATAAAAATATTACTGCTTTTTGGGACTCGTAAAGTATGAAATAATTATATTGCTTCTTTCTGGGAACCGTAAAGTATGAAATAATTATATTACTACTTTCTGAGACCCGTAAAGTCTAAAATAAAAATATTATTACTTTCTGGGATCCGTATAATGTAAAATAAATATAGTACTACTTTCTGGGATCTTTTTGGCGATTATAAAATATATTGAGACTTTCAGGAATATTTAAATGATGAATAAAAATAATTGCTCCTTTAAAGTATGAATTGCCAGCAGAGATAATATTTGTTGATAAAAGATTGCTTGTTTAGTTCGTAAACAAAAATTAGACTGAATTCTCCATTAATCAATCATTAACTTTCTCCTTTTTCTTGCATCAATAGCTCAAGCGCTTCATCAAATGAACCTGCGGGAATAATTTTTTGCGAATTGACAAAGAATATTTCATCAGCATTTTTAATAGTGTTGAGTCGATGGGCAATAATTACTTTAGTTGTAGATGATGGTAGATTTTTGAGAATAATCTCAAGTTGCTGCTCTGTGACTGTGTCTATGTTTGCAGTTGCTTCATCCAGAATTAGCAGTTCGGGTTTTCTTAAAATGGCACGCATGAAGGCAATAATTTGTTTTTGACCAAGACTAATACCGTCTCCCGTCATTTCTATAAAAGTTTCTATCCCTTTATCAAAAGGCTTAAGCAAATTAAGAAGCTGAGCATCATTAAGAACTTCGTCCAACTGTTCGTTTGTAAGTGCTCCACAATCATTATTTCCATAAAGGATATTGTCTCTAACTGTTCCAGTGAATAATATAGGGTCTTGCAGTATAAAACCAATCTTTGTTGCTCTTTCACAGGGAGTATATGATCTTATGTCTTTTCCGTCAAGCACTATTACTCCTTCGGTAGCATCGTACAATCGACTTATCAAAGAAGCAGTAGTTGTTTTGCCTCCGCCAGTAGGGCCAACAAATGCATATGTTTTACCTCTTTGCAAATCAATGTTGACATGCTTCAAAACTTCTTTCCCTTCGGGATATGTAAATGAAACATTCTGAAAATGCAGATATGATGAACTATCACTACTATCTATGCTTTCAACAATTGGAAGATTGCTCTTGAGCGATAATAGGTGTGAAATTCTATCCCATGCCGCTAAAGTCAATTGAAAGCTGGCCCAAAGATTAGCCATCTGTCGCAACGGATTGTAGAAATTAGAAACATAAGCAATGAAACTTATTAACAGACCAACGGAAAACTGTCCTTGTATAATCATCCATATACCCAATGATAGGACAATCAGTTGACCAATATTTGACGCAAAAGTATAGATAGGACTCAAAATACTATTGGCAATACCTGCGCGAATAGATTTTTTGTAGTTATTCTCGTTTGCATCACCCAGTCGTTTGCGGAAATAGTCTCGTCTGTTGAATGCTACTACAACTTTAAAGTTGGCAAGTCCCTCTTGTATCTCAGCTGATAAATTTCCCAAGCTTTTAAGTGTAGCCTCATTCTTCCGCCTTATCCAAGGAGAAATGATCATTGTGAAAATCAATAATAGCAGGGTGGGGGAAAGAGTTGCCAATCCAAGCGGTAGATTTATTACTAGAAGGAAGATTCCTGCACCAGTCATCATTATTAAACTACTGATGAATTGCATCAATTGCTGAGAGAAAAACTGATTCAATTTATCTGTATCATTATTAATACGGGATATAAGATCACCTGCTTTGTTTTGATTGAAAAAATCGAGCGGAAGCTCTTGCAACTTTTCAAACACAGAGTTTCGAAGTCTGAAAAGAATTCGTTGTCCAATACTGCCCATCATGCGTATCTGTACATAATTTAGAACATATGCCGAGATGTAAATCAATAGAAGGATTCCTGCAAAGATGAGAACACCTTGATAGTTTTTTGTTTGTACGTGTGTGTCTATGGTATAA
>DATERO010000154.1:0-2683 GCA_035271465.1 Dysgonamonadaceae bacterium
AAGATCGGAGAACATCACAATACAGTAGTCAGCGCAATCATCTGCATCAGCATTCCCAATAGGAGCCATGCGTTCTGAAAAGTCTAATAGATCTAACATTCCTTTTACGCCACTTCCAGCTGTTGTCATTGTTGGAGATTGAGAGATAGTGTTAACCCTAACACCTTTTTCACGACCATAAATGTAACCGAAACTGCGTGTAATTGACTCAAGCAATGCCTTGGCATCTGCCATATCGTTATAGCCATAGAAAACACGCTGTGCTGCAACATAAGTAAGCGCCAATACAGAACCTCCTTCTGTTATTGCATCCATTTTTTTTGCAACTTGCAACATCTTGTGAAAAGAAATGGCTGAAACGTTCAAGGTCTTATCCAATAAGTCGTAGTCTAAATCGTCATAGGTCCTTTTTTTACGAACATTAGGAGACATCCCAATTGAGTGTAAAACGAAATCGATCTTACCACCTAATATTTCCATCGATTTTGAGAAAACCATCTCTAGATCTTCAACATTGGTTGCATCAGCTGGTAGAATCTCAGCATTAAGCTTTTTTCCTAAAGCCTCTGTATCTCCCATTCTCACTGCCACTGGAGTGTTTGAGAGTGTAATTACTGCACCTTCTTCTACAGCACGCTCAGCTACTTTCCAAGCAATTGACATATCGTTGAGGGCACCAAATATTATCCCTCTTTTTCCTTTTAATAAGTTATGTTTCATCGTTAAAAATTTTATATTGATACATTGTATTATCTTAAACTGCGCAAAAGTACTAAAAATGTGCAGCAATTAAACGCTTTAATTCAACTTTAGTTTAAAGTTGTGCATAATGTTTGCTTTACAAAGAGTAAATATGATTAAATTGACATATTATGACTAAACTAAGAATTGAACAATTGCGTTTTAAATTGTTATACTAAGATAAACTTTAAAATGCAAAATGTAAAAATATGATTGTAACATACGTTTATCACAGCTGCTGTGCTATAGAGTTCGACTCATTTTCTATAATTATTGATTATTATAAAGATGCTTTTGAAAATGGAGAAGGCTGGGTAAAAGATTATCTCCTTAAAAAAGAAAAGCCATTGTATGTTCTATGCACACATTCTCATTCTGATCATTTTAATCAAGAAGTGCTTACATGGGATCAGAAGAAGTCAGACATTACTTATATTTTCTCCAAAGAGATAGAAGATACATTCAGAGAAACACTGAAAGAGGATAAAGTGCATTATTTAGATAAATTGCAGCTTTTCAAAGATGAAAATTTAAGCATCAGGGCCTTTGGATCTACTGATGCTGGAGGGAGCTTCTATATTCAACACAAAGACAAGAAAATATTTCATGCAGGCGATCTAAATAATTGGCATTGGAATGAAGAAGCATCGAAAGAAGATTCATTGGTTTATGAAAATCAGTATATTTGTGAATTAGAGTTAGTAGCTGAAGAAGTGAAGGTGTTAGATATTGCAATGTTTCCTATCGACCCACGACTTGGAAAAGATTTTATGCTGGGAGGGGAGCAATTCGTGAATAAGATAAAAACTGACAACCTGTTACCATTGCATTTTGGTGACAATTATGAAATAATAAAACAGTTTGAACCCATTGCTCAAGCAGCCAATTGTAATTTGCTGCATCTAGAGCATACGGGACAATCATTTAAAATAAAATAGAAAAGATATGGAAGTTAAAAGTAGATTTGATCATTACAATATTAATGTGTTAGACCTTCAGAAAAGTCTCGACTTTTATGAGAAAGCTTTAGGGCTTAAAGAGGTAAGAAGAAAAGAATCATCTGATGGTTCTTTTGTTTTGGTGTATATTGGTGACAGCTCCACAGGGTTCACTTTTGAACTAACTTGGCTGAGAGATTGGGATAGACCATATAAACTTGGCGATAACGAACAGCACTTGTGTGTAAGGGTTGAAAACGATTACGATGAAACACGTGCATTTCACAAAGAGATGGGCTGCGTGTGCTATGAAAATGAGAAAATGGGGCTTTATTTTATCAATGATCCGGATGGATATTGGATAGAAGTATTACCTTTGAAGAGATAAAGGAATCCACATTTTCATAAGTAAATGAGTTATTTTAATTATAAAAGACGTGCGGCCACAGATGTTCATATTGGTAATGTAACTTTAGGTGATATGCACCCAATTATAGTGCAAACAATGACCAATACCAATACATTGGACACTGAAAATAGTGTGGCTCAATGCGAGCGGATAATTGAAGCTGGAGGTCAATTGATACGGTTAACAGCACAAGGTGTGAAACACGCAGAAAATCTCAAGAACATTCACCAAGCATTGCGTGACAAAGGACATACAGTTCCTTTGTCCGCAGATATTCATTTTAATCCACGAGCAGCAGAAGCAGCTGCCAAATATGTTGAGAAAGTACGTATCAATCCCGGAAACTTTGTTGATAGAACCAATACATTCGATACAATTGAATATACAGATGAGGAGTATGCGCTAGAGCTAGAAAAGATAGAGTCCAAGTTTGTTCCATTTCTAAATACATGCAAAGTAAATGGAGTTGCTATTCGCATTGGTGTGAATCATGGTTCACTGTCCGACAGAATAATGACACGTTATGGTGACACTCCAGAAGGAATGGTAGAGTCATGTCTCGAATATCTTCGTATCGCTGTAAAGCATGACTTTA
>DATERO010000155.1:0-6459 GCA_035271465.1 Dysgonamonadaceae bacterium
GTATTACTGTTACTTTAAATACATTTGAGTATAAACAAAGATACATTTTTTAGGTTCATCTGCAATTCTGTCATCTTTCAAGATTTTATTTTTGCATATTAAAAGTGTTATGATTGTTAGTTACATAAAAAAACAAGAGTCATAATGCATACATATCATAGAAAATGACATTTCTTACTCTTTTTGGGATTCCCGAAACCCCTTCCCAACAAACTTGAGCTGCTTTCGGGAATCCCGAAACCCCTTCCCAAAAGTTTTTCCTGCTTTCGGGAATCCCGAGAATCATTTCCCAAAAGTTTTTAGCGCTTTCGGGAATCCCGAGAACCATTTCCGAAAAGTTTTAAGGACTTTCGGGAAACCCGAGACCAACCTTTTTGGGAAAACTAGGCGAATCACATATTAATATTGAGTTATGTTTCTCTAAGAAATATAATAGTTACATCAACTAAAAAGTGTATATTTGTTATGTATAGGGGTGTAATGTGTAAATTGTAATCGTATGTGTCTTTTAGTTGTTTACGATTGAAATAAATAAATAACATGGCAACAATTGATAAAATAAGGAATAATCTAATTGATAAAATTATTTCGATCAGAGACAAAGAGTTTCTTGAAGCCCTTGATAAACTTGTCTCTTCAAGCACATCAAGTATTGTAGAGTTGACCGAGGAACAAAAGGAGATGCTTCAACTGAGTGAAGCCGACATTAAATATGGACGACTAATCTCGCAAGATGAAATGAATAAACGAAATCTTGAATGGCTCAACGAAAAATAGTTTGGACTAAAACAGCAGATATTCAATTTGTAGGAGTTTTACAGTATTGGTTAGAAAGGAATAAGTCGAATACCTATTCCAAAAAATTAATTCAACTCGTAACAGAAAGAACAAAACAAATTGTAAAAACACCTTACATGCACAAATCAACTGATTTTAAAGATGTAAGAGTAGCCTCATTGGGAAACTTTAGTATCTATTATAAAGTCACAGATAAGTATATAATAGTTGTTTCGTTTTGGGATAATAGGCAGGATCCAAAAAAGCTATTGGAGGTTTTGAAATAATTATTGCTTAAATATTTAAAACAAATACTTTTACAATCACCCCTTAATATGCAATGCTTTTTTAGCCCAAAGAGTTTGTATCAGAGCCCTAACTGATAAATAAAGAATGAAAGACAACCAAAGGGCATTGTTTCCTAAAAAGGATTTTGTAGCGTAGTAACAGATAAAGAAACTTATTGCAGAAAGTATCATTGCATTTCGCATCTCTTTAGAGGCCGTAGCGCCAATGAAAATGCCGTCCCATAGGAAAGCTGCAAATCCAGTAATGGGAATAAGAATTGTCCAGAATGTAAATGATTTTGTAGCTTCAATTACTTCTTTATTATCCGTTAGTATTTGTAATATTTGATTTGGGAAGAATATGTATAAAACTGCCGAAGCTACACTAACAATAAACCCCCAAAAGAACAATCTTTTAATCATGTGCCATAACAGGGTTTGATTTTGTGCTCCAATGTATCGACCTGTCAGTGCTTCTCCTGCATAAGCAAAGCCATCCATAAAATAAGAGAATAGAGCAAAAAACTGCATTAATAGAGCATTTACAGCTAAGATGGTGTCACCTAGCCCCGATGATGCAAAAGTGAAAAATGTGGTGACAAGTGTAATCATAAATGTACGCACAAAAACATCACTATTTACTTTTGAAAAGAGTTTGAGGGCTTCAATATTAAAAATGGTGCTAATGTTGATATATTTGTTCAATCGACCGTAGTAACGAAACCAGAAAGCTACTGTAATTATAAAAGTAATTATTTGAGATAGCATTGTGCCAAGTGCAATACCCTTGATTTTCATATCGAACACAAACACAAATATGAAACTAAGGACTATGTTTAGTACATTGTTGATGATAGCTATTACCATTGGAATTTTTGCATTTTGCATTCCAATAAACCATCCATTAAATGCGTACACTCCTAATACCATAGGAGCACTCCATACACAAATGCGAAAGTAATATTTTACATTTTCAATAGTTTCGGGGCCTGACTTTATGAAGTTGATTGCAATCTTTTCTATTGGTACTTGTAGGAGTAAAATAAGTAAACCAAATCCAATGGCAACAATGAGAGACCGCAGTAATACATTCATGGCTTCCCCAAAATTTCGCGCTCCATATGCTTGAGCAGTAAAACCACTGGTACTCATTCTCAAAAAGCCAAAGTTCCAGTAAATCATGTTGAACACATTGCTGGCCAATGCAATTGCACCTATATAAATCACTGATCCTAAATGCCCTGCAATGGCTATATCAATCATTCCCAGTAGTGGGACAGTGATGTTTGATATAATATTAGGAAATGCAAGCCTGAATATTCTTTTATCCATTATACAAAAGTACTGTTTTTTTGTATGTTAAATATTAGAAAGCCTAACATTTACCTCATATTTAGTCTCAAAGATACTGTTAGAGGGAGATTAATTTTTATATCTTTGTCTATTATGATATAATTTGTTAGCAACATTCTTAAATAACAGCACAATACTATTATGGATAAAATTCAAGAACTTACCTCAAAGCTATACACGGAAGGTGTGGAAAAAGGGAATTATGAGGCAGAGAGAATTATAAAAGAAGCTCAAGATAAAGAAAAGAGAATTCTTGATGCTGCAGACAATAAGGCACAACAAATAATTGATGCTGCAAATAAAAAATCGGCAGAAATTAATGAAAATGCACAATCGGAGCTCAAACTTTATGCCTCTCAAGCACTTGAAGGACTTAAAACTGAAATAACAAATGTTATTACTGACAAGCTAGCCGAGTCTAATGTTAAAGCAGCAATGGAAGATAAGGTCTTTATGCAAAAAGTTATTACCAATCTGATGCAAAATTGGACTGACGATCAAACAATGGTGATTAGCGTTGAAAACAAAGAGGAACTTGAAAAACACATACAGGCAAATGCAAAAGCTTTGCTTGATAATAAATTGAAAATTGAATCTGTAAATGGTGTGAAGACAGGTTTTGTAATTGCTCCTGAAGATGGATCTTATAAAGTGAAGTTTGGAGAAGAGGAGTTTATTGAATACTTCAAAGAGTATTTGCGTCCTCAAATTCAAAAACTATTGTTTTAAATTATTTATCTGTATCGTATGTTCAAAAATCAATACTATTATTTTGTAGCTGGATTGCCCGATTTCTCATTCGATAGCACAAAGCTTCCATTCACAGTAAGTGAGTTTAAAGAGATGCTTTACGAAGAGCTGAAACCAAAGGATAGGAAATTGATTGATAAATACTTTTTAGAATCAGACAAAGATAATTTGTTTAAACTTCTCTCTGACAAAGAGGCTAAAATTAAAGATACAAGTGTTCTATCGCGCGAAGATATTCTTAACACAATCGAATCTATAAAGCGAGATGATTATGTAAAGAGTAAGAATGTTCCCGATATTTTTGAAACTTTCATCAAGCAATGGTTGAATGAAGATGCTGAGTCTGAAAACAAAAATTGGGAAGATATACTTACTTCACTTTATATGGACTATGGAACCGAAGTGAAAAACACACTAGTATCGCAGTGGTTTATATTAAATTTAAACATTGGCAACTTACTAGCTGCTATTTATAGTCGTAAATACGAACTGGATGTAAAAGGAGTGGTTGTTGGAAACAATCATATTGCAAAAACAATAAGAGCAAACACAAATTCTCGTGACTTCGGCTTAGAGCAAGAGTTAGATTACTATGAGATCATACTTAAACTATCAGAAGAAACTGATATATATGAACGAGAACGAAAAATTGATAAGTTTCGCTGGGATTGGCTAGAAGAAAACACAGTCTTTGATTATTTTAATGTAGAATATCTTTTTGCTTATTTATGTAAATTGCGAATCTTGGAACGTTGGGCGCAGCTCAATGCTGAAGAGGGTGAGCGTGTATTTCGTGAACTCATTGCAAACATGAAGAAAGATGTAAAAGTTCCCGACGAAGAATAGTAATAAAAAAGGAAATAGAAACAACACATATATATATGTCAACAAAAGGAATTGTAAAAGGAATTATCGCCAACTTAGTTATAGTTGAAGTAGATGGTCCTGTATCGCAAAACGAAATTGCTTATATAGTTTTGGATGATACAAAACTAATGGCGGAGGTTATTAAAGTAGTTGGTAAAAGTGCTTATGTTCAAGTTTTTGAGAGTACTCGTGGTTTGGCAGTAAATGCTGAAGTTGAGTTTATGGGATATATGCTTGAAGTTGTTTTAGGTCCAGGATTATTGGAGCGAAACTTAGACGGACTTCAAAACGACTTAGACAAAATGGAAGGGGTTTTCTTGAAACGAGGACAATACACTTTTCCTCTTGACGAAGAAAAGCTTTGGGATTTTAAACCTTTAGCTAAAAAAGGAGATAAGGTTTCGGCCGGTGCATGGTTGGGTGAGGTGGATGAAAACTTTCAGCCGCATAAAATAATGGTGCCTTTTAAAATGGTAGATGAGTACACCATAAAAAGTGTAGCCGAAGCAGGTCAGTATAATATTTATGATATTATGGCCGTTGTTGAAGACAAAGATGGCAAGGAAATTGAACTCAATATGATTCAACGCTGGCCAGTGAAACAGCCCGTTACTTTATACAAAGAAAAACCACGTCCATACAAATTACTTGAAACAGGGGTAAGAACGATTGACACCCTTAATCCAATTGTTGAGGGTGGTACAGGTTTTATTCCTGGAGCATTTGGTACAGGCAAAACAGTTTTGCAACATGCAATATCAAAACAAGCTGAAGCTGACATTGTAATTATTGCCGCCTGCGGTGAGCGTGCCAATGAGGTGGTTGAAATTTTTACAGAATTTCCCGAATTGGATGATCCACACACAGGCCGTAAGCTAATGGAGCGCACCATCATTATTGCCAATACATCAAACATGCCCGTTGCAGCTCGTGAAGCATCTGTATATACAGCAATGGCAATTGGTGAGTATTATCGAGCTATGGGGCTGAAAGTACTGCTAATGGCTGACTCCACCTCGCGTTGGGCGCAAGCATTGCGCGAGATGAGTAACCGCCTGGAAGAACTTCCCGGACCTGATGGTTTCCCAATGGACTTATCATCTATTATATCTAACTTCTATAGTAGGGCTGGGCACGTTATATTGAATAACGATGAAACTGGATCTATTACTTTTATTGGTACAGTTTCTCCTGCTGGGGGTAACTTGAAAGAACCAGTAACTGAAAACACAAAAAAAGTAGCACGCTGTTTTTATGCATTAGAACAAGACCGTGCCGATAAAAAACGCTATCCAGCCGTTAATCCCATCGATTCATATTCAAAATATATAGAATATCCCGAGTTTGAAGAGCACATCAAGGAACAAATCTCAGATGATTGGTTAGCTAAAGTAAATGAAGCCAAAATTAATCTATTACGTGGTAAAGAAATTACCGAGCAGATAAATATTTTGGGGGACGATGGTGTGCCTGTAGAATATCATATTACTTTTTGGAAATCGGAACTAATAGACTTTGTGGTACTCCAGCAAGATGCATTCGACGCTATCGACTCAGTAACACCACTCAAACGCCAAGAATATATCTTAAATATGGTAATGGATATTTGTCGCACCAATTTTGAATTCGATAACTTCGATAAGGTTGCAGATTACTTCAAAGATGTAATTAATATTTGCAGACAGATGAATTACTCTGAATTTAAGTCTGATAAGTTTTTTGAATACCGCAAAGAACTTGATGAATTATTGAAAACTAAACTGGTTGGCACACAAAACTAAAAAATAAAGCGAAAAGCTAGTATAATTATGGCAAAAGCATTTCAAAAGATATACACTAAAATTACCCAAATTACAAAAGCTACGTGTAGCTTAAAAGCATCAAATGTTGGCTACGACGAGTTGGCAACCGTTGATGGTAGATTGGCACAGGTAGTAAGAATTATAGAAGATGAAATAACATTACAAATATTTGGCGGTACAGAAGGTATTCCCACTAATGCTGAGGTTATTTTCTTAGGTAAAGCACCTTCTCTGAAAGTGAGTGACCAATTGGCTGGTCGTTTCTTCGATGCATTGGGCAACCCCATCGATGGAGGTCCGATACCCGAAGGAGAGGAACGAGAAATTGGTGGGCCATCAGTTAACCCCGTTCGTAGAGACCAACCCTCTAAGCTAATTGCTACTGGAATTGCGGGTATCGACTTGAATAACACACTTGTGTCAGGACAAAAGATTCCTTTCTTTGCCGACCCCGATCAACCCTATAATCAAGTAATGGCAACAGTTGCATTGCGTGCAAAAGCTGACAAGATTATTTTGGGAGCAATGGGTATGACTAATGACGACTATCTGTTTTACAAAAACGTGTTTAGCAATGCTGGTGCGTTAGATAGAATTATCAGTTTTGTAAACACAACCGAGAA
>DATERO010000156.1:0-5366 GCA_035271465.1 Dysgonamonadaceae bacterium
CCCTTAGGGAGTTCTCCATAACTTAATCCTTTTTCATTTAACAGCAACTTTACTACTGTTTTGTACTCCTTATGTGAAATCAACTCTTTAATATTCTTGTTGGCAAAATCAATGCACTTTTGGTTTAGCTCATCATAAAAAGCAAAACAATCAATATTATCAAAGAATTGCTTTTCAAACTCTGTAACAGGTTCTTCTGATTCATTTTCTAGAAACTCAAATAAATCTTTAAACATTCTGCTAGCAGCACCAGAAGCTGGTACAAACTTTGTAACCCTTTTGTTAGTTTTTAAATACTCATTCCAAATTGAAATATACTTAGCCTGATTTTCATTAGTCATCTTTGTAATACCATCATTCAATGTAGCAGGTCTTTGAATATTTAAAGATGGGATACCATTTTCAAAGTAATCCAACTGCTCATCTATTCTATCTTGAGAAACGCCTTTTTCCGTTATTTGATTTTTATCTTCCATCGAATATGTAAACCGCATGATATATATTTTATTATGTAACAATACTAATGATGAGTATTTAAAAGCAAAACCAAAGTTAATCAAAAATGTTTTACAAAGAACATTCTAGATCATAATATGGAATATCCAATAAACTCTCTTAAAAAAAACATCTGACATTACGTCATGAAAAGTGTCAGTTTAATTTTTTGGCATAAAATTTGATGCTATATAAATGAAGACTAAATAAAACATTTAAATATATAAATAAATATGGGAAAAATAATAGGAATTGACTTAGGAACAACAAACTCATGTGTTTCTGTAATGGAAGGAAACGAACCTGTTGTAATTACTAATAATGAAGGAAAGCGCACAACACCTTCAATTGTTGCATTCGTTGAAGGCGGAGAGCGTAAGGTAGGTGATCCTGCAAAACGTCAGGCAATTACCAATCCAGAAAAGACAGTATTCTCTATAAAGACATTTATGGGAGAAACTTTTGATCAAGTTCAAAAAGAAATAGGACGTGTATCCTATAAAGTGGTAAAAGGTGACAACAACACCCCACGTGTGGATATTGATGGAAGATTATATACTCCACAAGAAATATCGGCAATCATTTTGCAGAAAATGAAAAAAACAGCCGAAGACTATTTAGGTCAAGAGGTGAATGAAGCAGTTATTACTGTTCCAGCATATTTTAGCGATGCACAACGTCAAGCAACAAAAGAAGCTGGTGAAATTGCAGGTCTAAATGTTCGCCGTATTGTTAATGAGCCAACAGCTGCTTCATTAGCTTATGGCTTAGATAAGAAGCACAAGGATATGAAAATCGCTGTTTTCGACCTTGGTGGTGGAACTTTCGATATTTCAATCTTAGAGTTGGGAGATGGCGTATTTGAAGTAAAATCAACAAATGGCGATACTCACTTAGGTGGAGACGATTTTGACCACGAAATCATTGACTGGTTAGCCGAAGAGTTCTTGAAAGAAGAACGCATCGATTTGCGTAAAGACCCAATGGCTTTACAGCGTTTGAAAGAAGCCGCAGAAAAAGCAAAAGTAGAATTATCAACTGCAACTAGCACTGAAATAAATCTACCTTATATTATGCCAGTTGATGGTATTCCAAAACATTTGGTTAAAACATTAACTCGTGCAAAATTTGAACAGCTTGTTGACGGCCTTCTACAAAAATGTGTTGGTCCATGTAACGCAGCTATCAAAGATGCAGGCATGAGCACTTCAGATATTGACGAGGTAATCTTAGTGGGTGGATCAACTCGTATTCCAGCAGTTCAAGAGTTAGTTGAAAAACTGTTTGGAAAAGCTCCTTCAAAAGGTGTTAATCCTGATGAAGTAGTGGCAGTTGGTGCCGCAATTCAGGGTGCTGTTCTAAGTGGAGATGTAAAGGATGTATTACTACTTGACGTTACCCCTCTATCTTTAGGTATTGAAACAATGGGCGGTGTGATGACAAAACTTATTGAGTCAAACACTACCATCCCTACAAAGAAAAGTGAAACTTTCTCAACAGCATCTGACAATCAACCTTCTGTACAAATTAATGTATTGCAAGGAGAAAGAAGCATGGCACGCGACAACAAACAAATTGGTGTGTTTAACTTAGATGGTATTCCACCAGCACCACGCGGAGTTCCTCAAGTAGAAGTTACATTTGATATTGATGCTAACGGTATTTTGAACGTTTCAGCTAAGGATAAAGCAACCGGCAAAGAGCAACGTATTCGTATTGAAGCTTCTTCTGGTTTGAGCGAAGAAGAAATCAAACGCATGAAAGATGAAGCTGCAGCTAATGCAGAGTCTGATCAAAAAGAGAAAGAAAAAATTGACAAGCTGAATCAAGCTGACTCATTGATTTTCCAAACAGAAAAACAACTAAAAGACCTAGGCGACAAGCTTCCAGCAGATAAGAAAGCTCCAATTGAAGAAGCATTAGCTAAGTTGAAAGAAGCTCACAAGACTCAAAACATTGAAGGTATTGATGCAGCAACCGAAGAGTTGAACACTGTATTCCAAGCAGCTTCACAAGATATGTACAATGCGCAAAATGCAGGTGCAGAAGGTGCAGGACCTCAACCAGGTGCTGAGCAGGGACCTGACAATAAGTCTGACGAAGACGATGTTACTGATGTTGACTTTGAAGAAGTATAATAATAATCAAACAACAATTAAATAATTATAAAATCGCAGTAAGACAATGTTTTACTGTGATTTTTTATTTTATAGCAAACGGTGAATCTCCTGCACCATCAAAATCCGCAATCTTATAAAATTCTATTCTATATCTTTACTTCTGCTAACTCTTTGAATATTTCAATACCCGGAAGACAAAATAAATGAGCCTTTGAAATGGTTATACGATCACATACTAAAAACATTTAGACGTTTCTCTTGTTACGGGACTTCAAATAGAAATGATTTTTACCTTCGTAGCAGTAAGAAACCTTAATCCAAACCGAATTGTATTTCCGTAGTAGTGAGAAAGTGATTTCCGATACCGAATTGCAATCTCGGAGCAGTAGGAAACCTATATCCAAGCCGAATTGCACTTTCGGAACGGCAAGATACCTATTTCCAAACTGAATTACATTTTCGGAGCAGTAAGAAACCATAGAACAAAAACAATTCGGGTATTAGTAGCACAAAGAAGAAGTATAGGATTATACACTTTATAAGAGTTTCTCAATCTTAACCAACGAAGCATAAAAAAAGAAGCCATTGCTATTTAGCAAATAACTACTCTAAATCAACTTACATTGAGTTGTCGTTTTTAGCTTTGTATATTCTTCTCAAGTAGACATCGAGAAACAAAAGTAGCAATGCCAAAAAAGCAATACTTAGTGCAAAACTACAGGAACGGATTTCATTCATAACTGATAATATTTTACCAAATCCGAGGTCTGCTTCTAATATGGTATTGAAGACATAGAATACCCCAAAAATCAATGCTGCAGATATGACCGAAACTAAAAACAATTGCAAAGCAAAAACTTTTTTCTCTCTTCTTTCTGCCACTTTTTGGATTCGCTGCATGGTTCGAGTTTCAAAATCGAATGAAAGTGTTGCATCAAAGCGATTCAGTACTCTCTTTATTGCATTATCTTGTTTCATAGTTTTGTCTTATTAATAAGTACATAAAGCTTCTTCCTCACCCTATAAAGTTTCACTTTTACATTCTCAACCGTTAGCTCCAAAATATCGGAAATTTCGTTCACTGACTTGTCTTGATAATAAAACAAGGTTATCAGTAGGCGATCTTCTGTATTTAGCTTACAAAGAGCACTTTCTAACTGTTGCAACAATTCCTCGTCATTTTCTCTACTGAGCAACTCATCTACAGCCGAATCGGGTACTTTTGCAATTTGAGATTCTTCTGTTGGCAGAAAAATAAACTTTTTCTTTCGAGTAGCAGATACAGCGGAGTTGTAAGCAATGCGATAAAGCCATGTAGAGAAACTGCATTTGCCATTGAAAGTGTGCAATTTCTGGTATGCTTTTAGAAAAACATCTTGCGTAAGCTCTTCGGCATCTTCTTTTGACACTACAACACGAACAATGAGCGAAAAAATAAGCGTACTGTAACGCTCCAAAAAACAAGAAAACAAATCTGTCTCCCCATCCAAAATACGTTGTAGTAAGATATTTTCATTTTCGTTGCGCATATCTGAATATATAGACGCACAATATGCATCTTGGTTACAGTTTATTTCAAAAAGAATTTGCTAACGAAAAAGTGTAACCTTTTTTTCACTCCTGCGTCAAACGAGGCAAAGAACGGAATTATTCACTTTAATCTAAAATAATATGTTAGACTTTATTTACATTCCCGTGATCATCGGAATCATTACATTGGGTATTTACAAGTTGTTCGAGTTATTCGTACGAAAAAAAGAGCGATTAACTATTATCGAAAAAATGGGAGACAAGCTACATCCTTCAATGTTGTGTGACAGTATTTCGATTCTACCCTCTTTCGAAAAGCCTCTCAACAACTCATTCATCACAATGCGCATAGCTTGTTTACTGCTGGGTATAGGATTGGGTTTGCTAGTAGGGTTTTTAATAAATCAGTTTTATTTGGGCGAAGGTCAAAATCACCATCATTTCCAAATGAGAGAAACGATTTTTGGTGCATCAGTACTTATTTTTGGAGGATTATCTCTTTTGGTGGCTTTTATTGTAGAAATAAAATTAAATAGACAAGAGCAGAAATAACACTTCTAATGCATTGAATAAAAACCGTTTTAAAATAAATTTAAAGCGGTTTTTTATTGCTCAAAAACCTCTCAGTTATATATTTAGAGCCATGTTTACAATTATCAGAACATTCATTCAAAAATATAATATAGCTATTTAGTGTTATGAAAGCTATAAATTAAAGAGGATTATTTTACTTTAGAAAAAGAGGATAAAACCACATTGAATATCGAAGTTGATGAAAACAACAATGGAGATAATAGAAAAATAACTATTAACCTTCATGATGAAAATTACATTGACTGAGTTACAATTACGCAAGAAGCAGAGTAAGCCTATAGTAACATTTGGCTGGCGCAAGTCTCCAAACTTGCGCCAATAAAGAAATTGCACAGGCAGGAGGAACTACACCACCTGAAACTAGATTAATTAATTAAAGCGTATCCAAAGAAAACATTTTTATAGACACGCTTTCTATTTAATGCTCTTCCTACTCCTCTTTCAATTCCCTTATCTCCTCCAAACTTTTTTGGATAGATTTAATGTGTTTTTGATAAACCTTTTTATAAGCCCAATAACTCCGAGCAAGTACAATAGGGATTCCACAAGCTACAACAACCCATATAAAAGTATATGTTGTTGCTTCAAAAAAAACAAAAAATAAAAGCATGCTAAAAGCTATTCCCA
>DATERO010000157.1:0-21512 GCA_035271465.1 Dysgonamonadaceae bacterium
TACATCCTTATCGAAATACCAGTAAGTTCTTCCGTTCTTTGTCTCATCGCCCCTTAGAGTGTAATCTCCGAAGCTAGGAAGATCTTCGACTGATCGATACCATGTAACACTGCTCTTGCCACCTGGATTAACTTCTCCAAACAAAATTTTAGCCATTGCTGTTCCTTGCGCTTGTCCGTTGTAACCAGTATAGATTATGCCTGTAACGTTTTTATTATGTTTGATATCCTCTACTTCAACCATACCCATAGTTTGCATTACCACGATAGTATTTGGGTTAACGGCAGCTACTGACTTAATAAGTTGCATTTGATTACCAGGAAGTGAAAGAGAGAATCTATCTGACTCTTCTCTACCAGTATTTTGATCGGTCCCAACAAAAATAATAGCCACATCTGCCGTAGCCACTTTGTCAAGTGTTGATTGGTCGATTGAATCTGTTTGAGGCTCTCGAAATACAAAGTAAAGATCTTGTGGACCTGCAATTCCCAGTTTATTCACTTTTACTGGTATAGTAACCCCTCTTCCAAATGAGCGACCACCTTCAGCAACCTCAACAGCTTGAGATGCAATGATATTTCCTGTAGCCGAACCTACTCTTACCTCAATTGTTCCTTTGTTTTGAGCAACATTCATCTCTAAAATCAGAGAGTCTAAGTGAGTCATGTCGATGTTGTTGTAGGCTGTCCAGTCACCATCTTTGATGCCTTGTAAAGTAAGGTTACCAAATCGCTCTAAAGCAATGATCCCGGGAGCAGCCAAATTGAAATCAGTTGCATTGTATTTAACAATTTCACCCTTTTCGCTCCGAGTTGAAAAGCTCTGTAACGTAAAGAAATCAGTTTTACGGCTTGTATTACCTCCTTCAGCATGTAACAGTTCGATTGGAAGATTATTTTGATTAATATAATTTTGAAGTCCCTGTAAATGAGAAACACTAAAGTGTGCCTCAATAGGACCGGAGTAATCACCAAGCTCTACCCTGTCAGCTTGTGGCCCCAAAACAGCTATTTTCTTAATATTTTCTGGTTGGAGTGGGAGTGCTTTTACTCCATTTAAGTTAGCACTCTCATTTTTCATTAGTACAGGACTTTTGGTGGCAATTTCCAAAGAAAGATCGTTATGACCAGGATCATTGATAATATCGGGTTTGATTCTAGAATATGGCACGATGGACGGTGGATCAAATTCTCCCAACCGCATTCGAATTGTCATCATATTAATCAATGCTCTGTCAATATCCGACATAGTAATCAGACCACGATTAAGAGCCTCTAATGCATTCCCTTGATACTCTCCACCACAATCCGAATCCACACCAGCTTTTAAACCAGCAGCAGTTGCTTCTACACCGTCTTTCAAGAAATGATGAGCCTGAAAGATATCGGATATTGCTCCACAATCTCCTGTAACATATCCTTTCATTCCATATGTTTTTCTTGCCACAGAGTCGACTAGGAAGATGCTGGCAGATACAGGTGTACCGTTTACAGCATTATAGGCTGTCATGATAGAAGGTAAATTGTCTTTTTCTATCAATGCCTTATAGGGGCTGAGATAAAACTCGCGCATGTCACGTTCATCTAGTTCTGAGTTACCATTATGTCGATTATACTCAGTATTGTTGGCAATATAGTGTTTACCTGATGGTACGGTTTTCAAGTACTTTGGATCATCACCCATCATTCCTCTTACAAACCCACTTGCCAGTGCAGAAACTAGAAAAGGATCTTCACTATAACTCTCTGCTGTACGCCCCCATCTAGGATCTCTTGCTGGCTCTATAACAGGGGACCAATATGTGAGAGTAAATATTTGTTCATTGTTAAAGCCTCTAGCTTCATCTGCAATTACAGTTGCTTCTTTCAGTATAAGTTCAGGATCCCAAGTACTACCTACAGCTATACTGTTAGGGAAGGATGTTGCTGTCATCCCACTATTGTTATTTCGTCCTACTACCCCATGTAGTGCCTCGCCCCAAACATCATATTTATTAATTCCCAAGCGGGGTACAGGTGACATAGTATTTCCAAGTAATGTCTGCTTCTCTTCAGGAGTTAAGCGAGAAACAAGATCAGCAGCTCGTTCTTCAAACGAATAGGAGGTATTTAGATAAATAGGCTTATCTCTTTTTATCGCATTTGAAGCTTGAGCAGACAGGTTTAGAACAAAAAGAACCTGTAGTAATATGCTTAAAAGGATGTGTCTCATAATTTAATTTTTATTATTTGTATATGTGTTATATTATCGTTCAAATAATCATAAAGGTATATTTATGATAGAAGACATTTCGACAATTATATGTAATTCATGATCATATAAATATCACTGACCAATTAACCTTTTTGTTTTTCATTGAATTTCATATTATTTTATCAAAATGTCTTCTGTAATCAAAGTCAAGTGTTTCCTTACTTCTTCTTGATCTTATACCTTTTTCCTGCTTTGGTCATGAGGTCATACTCATAAACTTTGCGATTATAACTCTTGTCCTTTACATTTGCATCTTCACTTATGATTGGCGTCTTCTGTAAAGCTTTCTCGAAAAGAGGATTTGAGTTTTCGCCTGATGCTACTGTAAGACCTTTACCCTCTAATGGTTCGTAAGAGCGAATACGTAGATTACCTCCTAATCGTGAGGTAAAAATCGCTTCTTTCAATGCTCCATCTTTCCATTGCATATCTACTTCAAAACCGCCACGAGTGACAATTCCTGATACAGATCCATTACCCCAGTTTTTTGGCATTGCTGGCAGTAGATGAATTGCTTGATCGTGACTTTGTATAAGCATTTCTGCAACACCAGCTGTTAGTCCGAAATTACCATCAATTTGAAAAGGTGGATGTGCTGTGAATAAGTTAGGATATGTTCGTCCATCTCTCTGAGAACCACTTCCGGCAAGGGTTAACATATTACGGATAATTTTATAAGCATGATCTCCATCAAGTAGACGCGCCCACAGGTTTA
The DNA here is from genome assembly GCA_035271465.1 of Dysgonamonadaceae bacterium. Classification (GTDB taxonomy): domain Bacteria; phylum Bacteroidota; class Bacteroidia; order Bacteroidales; family Dysgonomonadaceae; genus UBA2632. Next base: position 2,969 of record DATERO010000157.1, read on the forward strand.
CTTTCCAGCCGATAGACCATCCAGTAGCTTGATCACCACGATAAATCAGTGATTGTTTTGCTGCATTGAAAAGTTCTGGGGTGGTATAGGGTGATAGCTGATTTCCTGGATAAAGTCCATATAGATGCGAAACATGTCTGTGTTCATTCTTAGGATCATCTATATCATCTAACCACTCCTGTAGCTGCGAATATTGACCTATATGCATTGGAGGGAGTTTATTGATCATATCGCGTAACTGTTTGCTATACTGAGAATCCTTTTCTAATAAATCGTTAGCTGCAGCTGTATTTGTAAAGAGATCAAACACAAGTTGATTATCCATGGTTGTACCAGCTGTCACGGGTCCAATCTCAGGTGATACAGAGGGACTAACCACCATCCATCCGTTTTCGGGGTGAACCCTTAAAGTTGATAAGAAAAAGTCAGAGGCTCCCTTCATCACTGGAAAATACTTTTCTAAAAAAACTTTATCACCAGTAAAAAGAAAATGTTCCCATAGATGTTGACAAAGCCAAGCACCCCCTGTAGGCCACATTCCGGCTGCTGCAAAATCTACAGGCCCAGTGATTCTCCACAAATCTGTATTGTGGTGTACAACCCATCCATCAGCATTATACATCGTACGAGCGGTTTGCTTTCCAGTATTACTTAAATCCTCTATCATCTGGAATAGAGGTTGATGAGTCTCTGTTAAATTCGTCACCTCTGCTGGCCAATAGTTCATCTCGGCATTAATATTGAGTGTATACTTACTGTCCCACGCCGGGTACAAACTGTTATTCCATATTCCTTGCAGGTTGGCAGGCTGCCCTCCTGGCTGTGAAGAGGAGATTAACAGATAACGACCAAACTGGGAAAGCAAAGTCACCATTTCCGGATCTTGTGAATCAGCAAAAGATGCGATTCTTTGTGTTGTGGTCATATTTTCACTGTTACCTTGCTTTCCCAAATCAAGTTTAAAACGATGAAACTGTCGACCATAAATCTCTATGTGTTTTTTACGTGAGGATTGATATTTTTTCCCGGTGGCTGTCTTTAGCAATTCTGAGGCTATTAAAGAAGGGTTCCTATCAATTGTTTTGTAATCTCTGAAGTTTGTGCCAAGTGATATGTATATAATCGCTTCCGTTGCATCAGTAACGCTGATTGTATTCTCGTTCACATTTACATTACCATCTTTATGTTTTACTTGGGTGTGAATTTCATAAAATATCTTTCCTGATATACCTTCATGATCTCCCCCTTTACCTCTAAGCACAAGTCTATCGTCATTTTTGGTAATAGTATGCTGTGAAGGGTTCTGATATTTCGCTTCAAAAGTTAGACTTCTTTTTTTATCAGCCGTCAAACGCATGATAATCACATCATCTGCAAAAGAAGAAAAGATCTCACGCGTGTAGGTTACACCGTCTACTTTGTAGCGAGTTGTTGCCACAGCTTTATCCAAATCAAGTTCACGATAGTAATCTTGGTAATCTTGATGACCTTCAAAATGGAGCATCAAGCTACCAGCAGTCTGGTAGGGCATGCCGTGTGGCCCTCCGAAAAAAGTCTCATTAATTAGTTTGTCTGCCTCTTCATATTTTTTCTGAAAGATTAGCTCTTGCACTTCAGGTAATGCTTCAGCAGCTTTGGGATTATCGTTCCGATGAGGGGATCCTGCCCAAATGGTTTCTTCATTTAATTGAATTTCCTCTTTAGATGGGTTCCCGTAGACCATTGCTCCCAATCTAGAGTTACCCAAAGGGAGCGCTTCCTCCCATATAGAAGCTGGAGTATCATAACGTAACTTCAGCTCTTGGCCTAGAAGAGTAAACGCAAATAAAAAAATAATTGTCGTTAAAAATAAATGTCTTTTATTCATATGTCATGTAAATTATTAAATTTGTTTTATTACTGCCACAAAACCACCACGAGCTAAACAACTTACATTAAGTGTGGTAGATATATTTGATAGATCAAGATCTTCATCAATAGTGAAACTACGTTCCTCATTACCATCCTTGATAAGTGTAATTACTCCTTTTGTTCCCGCAAGTTCGACTGGATCGAACGAAAGTGTTAAAGGTGCATCTGTGCCGTTAAGACCACCAATATACCAGAGATCACCTTTGCGACGTGCTAACACCACTGACTCACCAGGATAGCCATTCAATAGTTTTGTCTCATCCCATGATGTAGGTAATTCAGAAAGAAACTCTCTAACGGATTCTGGAAGTGACCTATATGACTCAGGACTGTCAGGCATATGTTGCAATGCTGACTCAAAAACAACAGTCAATGCGAGCTCATGTCCATGTGATGTGATATGTGGGTGTTGTGAGTCACTGAAAGTGCCTGGGGTATAATCCATCGGACCAATTACATTTCTTGTAAAAGGAAGTGTCGCATTGTGTCTTGCTGCCTTTTCTGTCAAGATCGGCTGGTTATTATACCACTCTGCTCCATAAACAGCTTCAACAGTCATCATATGTGGATAGGTTCTTTGCCATCCTCTTGGCATGGTTGCACCATGAAAGTTGATCAATAACTGATGGTCTATTGCATCTTCCAACAGGTCGATGTAGTAATCCATCTCCTCATATCCATCTCCGTTGAAGAAATCAACTTTAATACCTGATACGCCCATATCATTCAATTTCTGATATTCATTAATCCTACTATCTTTTTCATTTAACACGAATAACGGACCAGGTGCACCTTCACCATTCCAACTAGTAGATGAATTATACCACAACAATGATTTAACTCCTTTTTCAGTAGCGTATTGGATTGCGTCATTTACATCCCCCCCATTGCTCATCTCATTCCATTTCCAGTCAATTAAATTATACGGCCAGTTCATTTCTGCTGCCAGATCAATATATTTTTTAACTTTTTGGAAGTCGTTGGAGCCATTGTTATCTGCCCAATATATCCATGAAACTGGAGCCGGATTTATCCATGTTATATCATCAACCTTAGAGGCTTCTGATACATCAGTTACCAATGTTGATTCAACAATATCAGCAAGACTACCGATAATCATAACTCGCCAAGGCGATTCCCAAACTCCAGAAACAGGAAGCTCATCATCACCCAAAACTACGTGATACTCACTACTGTTATCTGCATTGCTAAGTTGTGAACCACACTGTCCTCGCTGAATATTTGCCTCTGTTATCAAGACAAAAAGTGAGTCTTTTGGCTCTATTAGAAGAGGGTATGTCCATAAGTTATTATTCGTATTCCTACGCGACACTTGCTCAGACAATCCACTTTTGGTGAACTCATAGAATCCTTCATAGTCAATTCGGTAGGACTGGATCCATCTTTTGACACCTTCAACAATAGGATAGGTTGTCTCCTCAGACTTTACATTTTCACCCTTATCAGCGCTATTAAATCGATAACGGAAAGTTAATCCATCATTGTATGCACGTACAATGAGATCAATTTTTTGTCTTTTTGGATTCTCAAAGCTATAGATCTTTTCAGTTCCATGGTTACTGCAATCACTTTTTTTACCTGTAACCATTCGGTAATTCTCTATAATCTCTTTGGCCGGTGACACAGCAACAAGCTTCAGACTATCCACTAGGTTCTGCTTATTTGTTTTTAATCCAACGGGTAAATTCTCAAAGAGAATATGGTCACCATCAATATCCCTGTATGTAATTTTTAGAGATGCTTTATAATAACCATTTTTCTCTATAGTTTGCATATCTGCCATAATCTTCCCGTTTGGAGAGAAAAGCTCAGTCTTGTTGGTGGATGCAAAAGAATTTGTGAAAACAAACAACAGAAGCAATTGTATAATATGTTTCATTTATTATAAATAATTTGGTAGTTAATTTAATTGTATCTTTTTTTCATTCCCGGAATATGAAGTAATGACAGCTATATCAGACTCATCAACTTCCATACCAGAAGATGAACTCATCAGAACAACACGAAATCTTTTATTTTTCTCCATTCCATTATATGAGCCCATCCTTTCTCCAATTGTTAGGGTATTTGTTAAGTCGTTCCATTTTAATTCAATAGTGCTATACTTACCCTTCTCATAGTTATAATCATCTCCTTCGTCTTCATATATCGTAAAAGATGCATCTCCTCCAGGATAAATTCTTATTTCAATAGGTTCGTCATTTTTTTCTGATGTGTACTGTTTGGCTGCTCCAAGAGGAAGGATAGAGCCTGATTTCACAAATAGAGGTATTTTGTGAATATCAGCGTTCACCGTTACAGTAACCCCACCACTATGTTTTTCACCACTCCAGAAATCAATCCATCCATCATTGTGCTCAGGAAGATAAATAGACCACTCTTTCACACCAGGCTCAGTGATCGGTGCTACCAAAATTGAAGGTCCAAACATAAACTGATGCTTTTGTTCCAAGGCTTTCTGATCATTGGCAAAGTCCATTATCAATGGACGCATTAATGTAGATCCGTTAAAGCTGACACGCGATGCTTCTGAATAAATATAAGGGAGCATTCGATAGCGAATGTCAAGGTATTTAGATACAACATTTTCCACTAGCTCTCCATATCTCCATGGCTCTGTGTTACTCATATATCCATGAACTCTTAATAAAGGGAAGAAAGTAGCGGTCTGAAACCAGCGAATGAACATCTCATGATATGTCTCGTTTGTATACTGATCTCCTGGTCGAAAAAAACCACCCGCATCATAAGTCCACCACGGAACACCAGCACTCATCTGTCCCAATCCCGCAGTAATCTGTCGACGTAAGGTTTCCCAGTCATGGCCTACATCACCTGACCAGGTAGCTGTAGCATACCGCTGCATTCCAGAAAAGGCACTCCTTGTAAGAATGAATGCACGTCGTTCAGGATCATCTTTTCGCAATCCTTCATACACCGTTTTGTTTACATAAAGAGGATAAACATTTCGAAAGAGCTCACCTGGTAAAGTTCCATTGAATATTTTTCGATTTTGTAAATCATCATTCTCTGGCTCAGTTGCATCCAACCACCAAGCATCAATTTTATAAGGCAACATCTTTTCAGAAAAGTTCTTCCAATAAAAGGCAGCAGCGTCAGGGTTAAAGAAATCAACCCAATCAGTTCCTGCTATATAATATCCTTTGTTTTCCATTGATTTGCCAACCTCTGACTGTTTGTCAATTTTCGACCATACTGAGATCATCATGCGCATATTCATTTCATGGAGTTCGCGGACCATTTCCGATGGGTCAGGATACCGCTCCTCATCAAAACGCATGGCATTCCATCCATATTTGCCCCAGTATTGCCAATCTTGGACAATTACATCAATAGGAATTCCTTTGCTACGAAATGTCCGTGCGTTTTCTAACAGCTCCTCCTGTGTGTTATATCGTTCACGACAATGAATATATCCTAAAGCCCAAAGCGGAAGCATAGGTGCAGGTCCTGTTAATTCGCGGTAACTGGCAATCACTTCTTCTCCTGAACCAGCAAAAACAGTATAATCAAGAGCTTCTGCAACAGGAGAAACGAAAACAGTCTCATCTTTAACTTCACTCCAGTAAAGTAAAGGTCTGTCATTTTGCTCACCTTCAACAACTACATCGTGCACACCTGCGGAAAGGTCAGCAAGAAGAGAAGTGGTAGGAGGTAGCCAGATATTATTTACATCAACCAATGTATCTCCATTAATAACAATATGATGTTTAGTAGCCATTGATTGACCAACATCTAGTAGTAATGCATATTTACCGGTGGATGGAATATTTAACTTTCCAGTAAAACGATTCATGTTCCTAGTTTCTTTTCTATTACCGCTAGTACCAGTCGCATCCACTGTAATGCTTTCTGTCTCGTCAGTACGGCTGAGATGCAATTTATTTTCTCCTGGATTAAACTCAGTAATTCCGTAATTGTTCCATAAAAGGCCATATCCATAACTGGAAAGAATAAAAGGAATAGATATCTGACTATTTACCTGCGTGAGTCGTCGAGGCAATCCACGAATGTTTAAATATCCATCCTGAAATTGCCCTGTACCAAATAGGCATTCATCGGAAGGTGATACAAAACGCTGTTCCACCTTGAATATGGGAATGTCATCCAGAATATCAGACTCCATAATACGTCCACCGACTTTTTCCTTCAAAATAATATTTCCCTTGTGGTCAGTGAAGTTAAGTGTCTCATTTTGTTTGTTGAAAATCACAGTTATTTTTTTCAACTCAATTTTCACTGTCTTCGCGTCTTCTTTTACTTTATATTTTGGAGTTGAAACAGATTCTGTATATATAATATCTTCAGGATAAAAAGCATCTCCTGCTTTCTGATATCTGACTCTTATAGCATTGTCATTCAAAGGCTCAAGAATGAGTTCTCCATCATTAACATGAATTTTAAATCCTTTTTCAGCATTACGTGCATGTAAAGTAGAAAAAGAGAAAAGGAATATAAGAGAAAAAGAAATTGTTAATAGAATTGTTTTTTTTCTATGCTTCATAATAATATATATCTAATTGTCCTAGTTAGTATGTAATGTAAATATTGAGTCAATATCTCTCCAATTTACCGATCATAACTTATAAAAGAGTGAATATTGCAAGTATGTTTTTAAGATTGGTGACTCCATTGAATTGAAACTTTCAGTTTTAGAACTTTATGCAAGTGACATGAGTTTTGAGAGTAATGTTATATCTTAATTGACAAAATAATCCAAAAGTAAATGTCAATTATTTGACTTTAATTACAAAGTAACAGAAGTTACTAATAAGCATTAATAATATCTTCATTTGTTTTTGGATTCACACTAATACCTTGTGCTGTAAGCTTAATAGGCTTAATACTGCCATCAGCATTAAAGTAGAGATACTCAACACAAACCGATCGTCGACAATCTCCACCCGGCTCTCCATTTAAAGAATATGCTCCATCGTGATAAAAGAAATACCATTGATCTTTAAACTCTATAACAGCTGGATGAATAGTAAAACCATACTTAGCAGGCCCGGCTATCAATCCCCCGTAAGTCCATGGCCCATTGACACTTGGCGCCATTGAATATGCAATCTGTTCAGGTTGAACACCTGGTGCATCTGCAGCATATACATTGTAGTATATATTATTGCGTTTAAATATCCACGGTCCTTCAGAGAAATTTCTGTAGGGAACTTTCGTAATAAGTCCATCTATTTCAACCATATTTTGATTGAGCTTTACCATATAACAGTCTCCATTTCCCCAAGCCATCCAAGGTGTCCCATCGTCGTCAATAAAAACGGTTGGATCGATATCGGAGTTCAATCTGTGTGAATCGGTTGTCATGTCATCTGTAATTAACGGTTTACCTGGAAGTGCCTCTTTAAAAGGACCTGTAGGGCTGTCAGCTACTGCTACAGTAATGAAATGGCCTTCATCACGGTCAAGGGTTACATAAAAATAGTATTTACCATCTTTTTCAACCACTTGTGCAGCCCATGCTGCCCAATTATTAGCGTTTTGAAAATCTCTTGCAGCCAAAACAGCACCATGAGCTGTCCAGTTTTTCATATCGGTAGTAGAATAGCAGAGCCATTCAGGCATATTGAACCATCCACCTGGTGATGCTTTATCATGGCCTACATAAACATATAGTCTGTCTCCGACAACCAATGCTGCAGGATCTGCTGTAAAAGTATCTGTAAAAATAGGATTTTGTCCTGCTACCCGCGGCATAGCTTCTCCAGATATCTTTACCTCATCAATTCCTCCGTCAAGAACAGCTAGGCTATTTGGAAATCCCCCAGGATAACCACGACCAATAACCCATGATCCAGCGTCACTCATCATTGCAGGCCCATTAAAAGTAGTTATGGTAGGAATATTAAAATTCTTTTGATTGGATGGCTTTACTTTAATTTGCAAAGTGGTTAAATCATTTTTTATATTATAATTAGCTTGTGCACATACATCATACCATTTACCTGCTTCAACAACTTCTCCAGCAACAATGCGACGAGGTACTCCATCTGCACACATTACCTCTACAAAATATTTTTGATGCATATTGTCAAAGCCAATAGAAACATCTCCAGCTAATTGACCTGTGGCACCTTCTTTACAGAGAAAGACTTGTTCAGTACCCAAAAGGTTGCATTTTAGACTAGTTTCAATTTCCCAGCTTTTCTGCAAATCGTAATAAGGTAGTGGGCGATCAAACGATACAATATATTCGCCCCTTTTTATGGCTAATGAGCGATTATTAGGTAGATCATTTATAATTGCCGATGGCACATCATCAGAAAAAACAATAGGTGAAGGACGTGAACCTCTAACCTGTAAGAAATTTTTATTACCAGTATCATCATAAACAAAAGGTTGAGGTTCTACAGGTCCATTATCACTCGAGGTGAGCGGTTGACCGACTTTAGGAGTTGAAACAGAATCATTTTTCAGATGCTGAATCTGCTCGAATCGCCAATGGGCGAGAACTTTGCTTTGACTATAAGCATTACTATTAAAAGAAGTAATAAACACAATAAAGTTTACAAATAACACAATACTGTGTTTTCTATATAATATATTTGTCGTTATTTTATTCATCCGTTTTTTTATTTAAACTGCCACCAATCAAAATTAAAAAGTGGACCATCACCACCTTTAAAAACGAAATATAAATCATGAACTCCTTTAGCATCATTAATCATACACGATTGAATAGACCAATCTTGCCATCCACCGGTATTATTTACTTCACAAACACCTACTAATTCTCCATCAAGACTATCCAGATAGATTTCAATTTTCCCACCTGTCGAACCAGAAGCTACCCATGCCTCAAATAATTTTGCCCCATCCTCAAAATCAACACTTCGCACTTTAATGTAATCACCATCATCAATTTGGGTAACGTAAACGCCTGTTTCACTGTTAAACGCTGTCTTCAAACCTTCACTCCAAGCAATTGTTTCGGCTTCAACCTTTTTGAATGGATTTAAGGGCGCTAAACTTTGTTTTACACCTTCTTTGGTTGGCGGAATTAGCGGAATGCTACCATCATCGTTGTATTTGAACTGCTCAACACTTACTGATCGTTTAAAGCCCTCTCCTTTAGACAAATCTTGATCATGATAAAAAATATAGGAGTTTTCTTTGAAGTCAATGATACCAGCATGATTTGTAAAGGCCAGTTGAGGTGCACGTTCCATAATAATTCCTTGATATGTCCATGGACCTTCAGCTGAGGGTGCTGTGGAATAAGAGATGTATTCAGGTATTCCTTCTGCAGCGTATACCATATAATAAAGATCTTTACGTTTGTAAAACCAGGGGCCTTCGGTATATGTAGTGCCTTGACTTCCATTACGTCCTTCTTTAAATCCAAAGGCTTCACCTGTCATCTCAATCGAAACAATTCCATTTTCTCCTACACTTCTGTCATACGAGATCATATCTTCATTTAATTTGATGTACCACAATTGAGGGTTTCCCCAATATAAGTAAGCTTGCCCATCGTCGTCTATAGCAACTGTCGGATCTATGTCTTGCCAAATATGATCACTATCGATGAGTCGTTTTCCTATAGGATCGGTGAATGGACCTGTAGGAGAGTCGGAAACCAGTACAGAAATACCTTCTCCATGAATGGGAACATAAAGGTAAAACTTATCATTTCGCTCTATACATTGAGGTGCCCAAGCACCATTTGTTTTATCTAACCAGCTAAAACTTTTCAATGAAGCAACAGCTCCATGGTCCGTCCAATTCACCATGTCCTTTGAAGAATAACAGTACCAATCGTACATAGTAAAGAAATTGTCTATTGTCTTATCCTCATCGTGAGAGGTATACACATAAACAGTACCATCGTAGACCATGGGTGCTGGGTCAGCTGTAAAATTTGTTTGTACAATGGGATTATGTGTGACTGCACCACTCCCCGTTTCAGTATTAACATTAACATTAGCATCGTCATTTGAATTATCCTTCTCCATTGATGTAGTATAATTACTACATGAGAATAGAGTTATAAATAAAATAAAGCTTTTCAACAGCATAGTCATATTTTTAAAAATTTATTTTCAACACATTAATATTTGATGGTGCTTTATGAACTTGTCTATAGATGCAATCACCATAGCAATTGCTTGGTTTATATAGTTATAGAAAAAGATCATGCACTGTATACTCCGACTTTGTAAATAACTAAAACTTAATTATGACTTTTCGACCAGTGTAATCAACAACCTTGTCATATTTATTAATTTCATCCATTCCTCTTGCAAGACTTTCACCTACAACAACAATATTAAATTTTCTTTTTTCTAGCATACCTGGGAACGATCCATTACGATTACTAATTGAAAGTGTTTTTTTTGCATCATTCCAAGTAAATAAAATGGTAGAATAAACCCCATTTTCATAATTATAGTTATCATTTTCATCCTCATACAAAGTAAATTCACCATCGGCTCCTTTATAAATTCTAAGTTCTAAGTTGTCCCATTTTTTCTCGGTAGCATATTGCACCTTTGGGCCAATTGGAAGAATGCTTCCAGCCTTAATATATAAAGGGATTATATCGATGCCTGTTTCTTTTAAAATTTCTTCTCCTCCTTTAAATTTCTCATTTGTCCAAAAGTCATACCATTCTGTGCTTGCAGGAAGATAGACATTTGTAGTTTTCTTCTGACGAAAATCTACCTCAGAATTCTTTATCATACCATCTCCATTAGACCTTGTCCATCCTTCTTCTTCAGTGGCATCTATAATTTTCTCAGGTGTGTATTGCGCATTTACCACTGGAGCAACTAAAATGGATTTTCCGAACATAAACTGATCGCTAATATCCCAAACCTCTTTATCCTTTGCAAAGTCCATAACAAGTGCTCGCATAAAGCTTGACTGTTTATCTGTCACTTCCCAAGAAGTAGAATAAATATAAGGCAATAATGAATATCGTAATTGAATAGTTTTTTCTATGGCATCGTAAATCGGTTCTCCCTTTTTTCCAAAATTATAAATTTCTCTTGATAGATCAGTGCCATGTGAACGCATCATTGTATTAAATGCGCCAAATTGTAGCCAACGAACATATAGTTCTTGAAACAGTGGGTTTCTTGATGCGGATCCATCATTCCATGAAGTATTGTATTCTCCAGCAAAGAAACCTCCAATATCGCTATTCCAGTGTGGTATGCCACACATTGAAAAATTGAGCCCTGCAGGTATCTGATTTCGAAAATTCTCCCAAGATGAAAAGACATCACCGGACCATACATTAGAGCCATAGCGTTGCTGACCTGCAAACCCTGATCGCGTAAGAATAAAAACTCTTTTGTCAGATGAAAGAGCCCTTTGATTATCATACACACCGCCAACAGTGACTAAAGGATAAGCATTTCTCAACTTCCGGAAGGAACCCATCGCTGTTTGCGTATCCATGTCTTCTGGTTTAAAGCCTAGATGGTCAGGCTCTGTTGAGTCCATCCACCATCCGTCTATACCAAGTTTAAACAAGCCCTCATTCAAATATTTCCAGTAAATATCTCTCGCTTTAGGATTAAAGGTATCGTAAACACGAACCCCTGATGGATAATCCATATTGGGTGGCCAACTTGTAAGACCCGATTCAGGCCAAGTACGGAAATTGTAAAGAGCTCCTATTTTATCTAGCTCACGGTATTGCTTCGTAGCTGGGCCAAATGAGGACCATATAGAAATAATCATATGAGCATTCATTGAATGAATTTCATTAATCATAGCTTTAGGGTTAGGAAATTCTTCATTTAAAAAATCCATTGCATTCCACAGATAATTATTTCCCCAGTATTGCCAATCCTGAATAATACCATCAATTGGCACACCAAGTTCTCGATATTTTTTTACTACTCCAACTGTTTCATTTTGGCTTTTATATCGTTCTTTACTTTGCCAATATCCATAAGTCCACAACGGAAACATAGGTACCTGTCCAGTAAGTTCGCGCATTTCAGCAATTACACCATCGGCATCAACCCCATACATGAAATAGTAATCTATACAATCACCAACTTCAGAACTAAAAGAGGTTGCATTTGGTGTGTCTTTAAATGTTGTAGGGGAATAGTTATCCCAAAACAGCCCATAACCTTTTACCGACTGGAAAAAAGTTACAAAATCCCATGTATTATTCTGAACCATATACACTTCTTGATTACGCTGTGACATTTTTCCATTCTGTAGGATACCAAGACCATATATTGCTTCGTCCTGATCCAACACATAAGCTTGATTCACGCTAAAGGTTTTCACTCCAGCATCATCAAAGTCAATAAATGTAGAACTCGACTCTTTTTCGCTTAATAAGTTTTGACCTTGTGTATTTCTAAAATTCACAGTTCCACTTGTGAGATTTAAAGACACCTCTATTTTTTTATTCTTCAACAATAAATCATCGCCGTTTTGCTTCAAACTGAATACTGCGTCTTCTGGTGTTTTTACAACAGATAAACTTTCTTTTATAAAACTTTTTCCCTTTGGTGATTTTATCACCCGCACAATAGATGGTCCATAGAACTGAATTTCTATATCCATCGAATTGACATTAGCTGTTACTCCCAAGTTGGTTTTATTATGCGACTGTGCAAAACCAATCACTGAAAATAATATAAATATAAAAATGGTGATACCTGTTTTTTTCATAATCTACATTTTTCTTTTGTGTAATGTATTTTAAAACAATTAACGACTTTAAAATTAGAAAGAGAGATTCTATTAATGAACCAACTTATTACTAAGGTTGATCATCTTCGGCAATACAACGAAAGAAACATAGAAAAGGTGATACTAAATATCACACTCTTCTATGGATATTTAAGAAATCAATGATTTAATATCGACTCCATTTCTTTCGCTGAGCTAAAGGGCACCAGCATAAAACTGTATTTATGTCCTTCAGCACTTGGTCTTACAAGATAAGGCTCGTGAGGCATTGCCCCCCAACTGTCATCACCAGCAACACCCATCATTCGGTAATCGATATGCAACTCCACCAAATCACGTGGTTTAATGTCATTTGCATGTTGTAAATTTCTGTCTTTATTTGGACCTGCATCGAAATCCTCCACCAAATTATTTGAAGCATTAAATTCAATTAATGAATCGGCTATAACCAAAAGACCACTCCCATCACTCCGACTAAAAGAGAGCCAACGTACATCAGTACGATGACCATTTTCTTGAGGACGTATGTAAGGTACATACATATCAGCTACAGAAGTTTTGAATCGATCTACAAAAGTTGATGCATTTCGATCAGAATAATTTTCCCAAGGACCGCGTCCAAAATATTCCACATTAGAAAGCGTCGAGGGTAAATGCATTTTCATTCCTATACGAGGGATAATAGGAACATTCTTCCCTGTAGTAATAAGTTCGTTGTCTATCTTTAATGATCCATCACCCATTACAGTATAAAGCGTTTGCCATGTGGACTGTAGTGAATCAAGTTCATAAATAACCTCAACCTGAACGTTGCTTCCCACTTGGCTTGCTTTCACACTTGACGCAACAGGAGCTTTTTCAGTAGCTTCTTTCCATAACCGAGCTACACGAGGCATACGCCAACCATAATCATTATCAGTTGTTCCACGCCAAAATGCAGGGCGCGGGCCAAATTCGTTTAACAGCAATTCCTTGCCTTTGGATTTATAAGATATAATTACTCCTGAATGATTATCAATAAGCAGTGAGAATCCCTTTCCACTAATATCAATATTTTCTCCATCTGTATATGTTACTTTTCCAGATTTATTAACATCTAAAGAAGTTTTGGATGCCTCTATGGGCAACATAATTTGTTCTGAGGCAACTTCCCAACCTTTAGGAAGAAGTCCATCTGGTGCTTTCAGTTTAGCTGAAAGAGTTACAAAATACTCAACTCCTGGACGGGCAGAAACTCTCTTTAAGTCAATATAAACGATTTCAGACTCTTGAGGTGCTACTTTTACTAAGGGAAGCTTTTCTGTTTTCACTATCTTTCCATTAGCAGTTATTTTATAGCTAAAATCGAACTTAGACAAATCGACAAAAAAGAACTTGTTTGATATTTCAACTTGTCCATTCTCAAGATCTGCTGATTTGAAAGCAATATTTTGATAGACATGTTTTACTTCATAACTATGTGGTTTTAAACTTCTGTCAGGAAAAACAACTCCGTTAATCAGGAAGTTACCATCAGAGGGTGTTCCTGGAGGTCCGTAATCGCCTCCATAAGCCCAGAAATCACCTTTCTCATTTTCATCAATTAATCCTTGATCCACCCAATCCCATATAAATCCACCTTGTAGATTAGGATACTTTTCAATTATCTCCCAATAGTCTTTTAGGTTACCCATACTGTTACCCATAGCGTGTTCATATTCGCAAAGTATCAATGGTCGATCGGTATAAGTATTAGCATAATGCTCTATATGCTGAGGTTTAGCGTACATAGGGCATACAATGTCGGTATTCCACTCATGACCTGCTTGTTCATATTGAATTGGACGCATTTCATCTCGACCACGTATATATAGATAGGTTTGATAGAAGTTATAACCATTTCCCGCTTCATTTCCCAACGACCAGATAACTACTGATGGATGATTTTTATCACGTTCGAACATATTACGAGTACGAAACAGGTGTGCTTCAGTCCAATCCAAGTCATTACCTAAACTTTTGCCCATTGCACGATCATAACCCATACCATGTGACTCAATATTAGCTTCATTCACAACATAGAAACCATACTTATCAGCTAAGTCATAAAAAAAACTGGGTTGGGGGTAATGACTGGTACGGATCGCATTAACATTAAGCTGCTTCATCCTTTCCATATCAAGTATAACATCTTCTTCAGTGACCACTTGACCAGTGGTTTGATTGAACTCATGTAAATTTACACCTTTAAGCAATACTGGCTTGCCATTAACAAGATAAAGTCCATCTTTAACTTCACTTGTTCGAAATCCGATTTTAGAAGAAGTTGCTTCTGTTATTTTTCCTGACTTGTCACTATTTGTAATCAACAATGTATATAGATCTGGTGACTCGGCACTCCAATGTTTAACATCGGGAATGATAGCAGTGAAATTCAAACTACCTATAGAGTCGGAAATCTCAGCTGATTTGGTTTGTGACGTAATTACTTTTCCTTCTGTATCAATAATTTCATAATGTATAGATTGTGAAACCTTTTGTCCAGTGTGATTCTTTAACTCCACATCAAGTTCAAAAATTCCGTTGATATAATTTTCATCAAGTGTAGTTTTCGCATAGAAATCACGTAACCTAACTTTAGGCTGTGCATAAATGTATACATCTCTAGGAATACCACTCAGTCGCCAAAAATCCTGACACTCAAGATAAGCTGCGTCACTCCAACGGAAAACCTCAACTGAAATTGAGTTTTTTCCTAGTTTAATATATTTAGTGATATCAAATTCTTGTGGTGTCTTACTATCTTTGCTCATACCCACTTTTTGTCCATTTATCCAAACAAAACCAACTGATTTGATTGAACCAAAATGCACAAATACTTGATCATTATTCCAAGTTTGTGGCACATCAAATTCTCGACGGTAATAACCGATGTTATTCTTCTCCAAATCGTTTACGTATGGTGGCTTGAAGTTCCACTCGGGATAAAACTCGTAACTAACATTGGTGTAAATAGGTATGCCATACCCCTCTATTTCCATATTCGATGGTACTTGAATCTCATCCCAATCTGTTAAATCGAGACTTGGTGCTGCAAAATCATCAATTCGGTTTGAAATCCCAGTAGCAAATTTAAATTTCCAAGTTCCATTTAAGCTATGAAGTTTACTCGAAGTCTTCTTATCGTTCTTCAAGGCCAGTTCTTTATTCTCATAGCTAATGAAAGAAGCACGTGGCAACTCTTTATTAATCCCCTGAATAGCAGGATTCTCCAACTCCGGGTGAGGTGGGCGGTCTTGTGCATGAAGAGTAACTGCAGCAAACAAAAGCCCAAGTAATAAAATAATTGATTTTTTCATCTGTCTAAAACTTTAATATTTATTTCCCCTGTAGCCAAACCATCTGCTTCAGCCTTAAGGGTGATTATACCGATTTTACTATTATTTAATGGACGAAGAATAGCCAGTGCCATTCCACGGAAAGTTTTACAAACCGGATTATTAAAACTTTCCATATCTACTGGATTTGCATTTCCCGAACCTGCTATTTCTCCAACACCTGATACCGTAAATGTTACAGGAATAGACGCATCAGGTATTACATTACCCTGATCATCTGCAATTTCAACTTTTACATATGATAAATCGTTACGATTGGCTTTTATTTCCGATCGATCAGCTGTGAGTTTAATTTTTGCAGGTGTACCTGTGGTTTTAAGTTCTTTGGAGGCTACTTCTTTATTATTATCCAATGCTATTGCTTTCAATATACCAGCTTTGTATGGAACTTTAAATGTCGCAGTAATTCCATCTGTATTATTAAGCACTTGTTCATCAATTACCTCCCCGTTTAGTTCTAGTCTTACCACATTGCTTTTAGTGAATACCCTTACATCCATTATTTGCCCTTCATTTCCATTCCAGTTCCAACTTGGATACTCATCGGGCCAGCCCCAGTAGCTGTATGTTTCTACCATGCCTTCGGGAATTGGTGTATGCACCATCATTTCAATTTTACTGTTATCCCAAACCACATCACGGTAGTAAGATTGTGGTTTTTTAAATCCACATAGGTCTATGTCGCCAGAATTATTATTAAACCAAGGCCATGGCTGAAGTCCACCACGTGATTCAGGCTTTTCGCTTATTTTAGAATTGCCACAACCCGTTTCACCCAGATGATCCATCCCTGTCCATACAAAATCGCCTATTACCCAAGGATTTTTCTCAACCTGTTGCCAATTAGCATAAGCTTCAGTAGGGTATGATTCAGTACCTACCATAACTCTATCGGGAAATTCTATGTGATCCGGCTCATACTTTGTGTGCAGATAGTTATAACCTGCTACATCCAAGTCGGTAAAAATAGGAGCTGCAGCTGACCATTCCCGACCCCAATGATCCCAAAAATCACTTACACCCTCAGTTACAGGTCTTGTAGAGTCAAGCCTACGCACTTCTGCAAGCATTTCTTTTCGGACTGTAAAACCCAACGAGTCGGCACGTTCATTGAGTTCATTACCGATACTCCAAAAAATTATCGAAGGATGGTTTCTGTCACGGTATATCATTGATTTAAGATCTTTTTTCCACCATTCTCTGAAATACAAGCTATAATCCTGAGGGTTTTTAGGGCGTACCCATTGATCAAAAGCTTCGTCCATCACCATTATGCCTAAACGGTCACAGGCATCGAGAAATTGTTTCGATGGAGGGTTATGACTTGTACGAATTGCGTTAAAGCCGTTGGCTTTCATTAATTCAACACGCCGTTCTTCAGCACGGTCAATAGTTGCCGACCCTAGGAATCCATTGTCGTGATGAAGGTTTCCTCCCTTCAAAAATACTGTTTTTCCATTTAATGTGAATCCTGTCTTTGCATCGAAATGAATCGTACGTATTCCGAATGTTGTTGTAGTTTTATCGGTAATCTTTCCATTTGTTATAACCTGAACTTCCGCAGTATACAGATTCGGCTCTTCAGTTGACCAAAGTTTGGCTTGAGGTAACTTTATGCGATGAGTAATATCTTCAGTTCCTGCCTCAATGTTTTTAACCAGAGTTTTTGATGTCGTTGAAACCATTCCATCAGCATCAATAATACGAATATGCAACTCCACCTCTGCATTATCGTTTGTGCTGTTTTCGACAGTTGTTGATATAGTTACATCTGCTTCATTTTCTGAAATGCTTTCAGTATGTACAAATACACCGTCATGAGCAACGTGAACGGGTTGCTTTTGTATAAGCCGTACATGTCGATATATGCCAGATCCACTATACCAGCGGGAGTTTCTTCCTTCATTTTCAACCTTTACAGCTATAACATTGGGTTTGTTGGCAGGATTGACAAATTCTGTAATATCAAATTGAAAAGCAGTATAGCCATATGGGTGCGAACCCACCAACTTGCCATTAACCCAAACTTCACAGTTCATGTATACCCCATCGAAGTTGATGATGACCTTACTGAATCGATTGTCACTATCTAAGTTGAATGTTTTACGATACCAAGCTGTTCCGCCCACTGTATAACCCGTGGCTGTCGTTCCAATGCTTTCTTTAGAGAATGGCCCTACAACCTTTCCTGCTTCCTGATTGGGAAGATTTTCGATGCTCCAGTCGTGCGGCAAATCAAGACTGCGCCACGTATCATCCTGAAATGAATACTCCTCTGCACCATCTACATCACCCAATTGAAATTTCCAATTATCGTCGAAGAGGATTTCAATACGGGCTGCCTGTACTTTTGGCTGACATGCAACGCAAGCTGGTAAAAGAAATAAGAACAGTAAAATGGGTAAAAGACTTATGTTTTGTTTTTTTTGCTGATAATTCTTCATAATTACAGTGATATTATCGTTCATTTTGAATTAAACTTCCACCAATCAAAATCGAATAAATCTTTCTCTCCTTTGAAAACAAAATAC
>DATERO010000158.1:0-8067 GCA_035271465.1 Dysgonamonadaceae bacterium
CATTTAAGGTGAGCGTTTTTGACTTTTGTGTTTGTTGACCTATTTTGATACAATTTCGTACCCCTATCAAAAAAGTTCGTACCCCTACATTATTTTTTCGTACCCCTCATCGCATAGAAAAAGGAGATACTTTACATATCCCCTTAAAAGAATAAATAGTGTGTATAAATTGTAATAAATGGAATTAAATATGTTCATACTGACTAAATGTAATACATTTTGCTTCGTATGATAAATTAATAATTGCATCTAATAATTTTAATTTGCTTTTTACATTTTATTGATAAACCAATCTTTGCTTATCACCTAAAATTGTATCGTTTGCTTTATACAAATATTCAATAATAAACAATATACACTCATGCATTTTATCTATATATAAGTAACGATATTTTTTAGGGCTTGACTCTGTTATCAAAATGATGTAAGAAGCTAATTTTTTTGAATTAGTTATAATTTTAAGTTCACTTTTTCTCATTATTTCTTCTTTTCTTTTAAAATGGCCGGGCTTTAAAGCAGCAAGCTGCTTTTGATTAAGCCCGGCTTGATTGTTAGTTTGCTTTGCAAACTAACCGATTTTAATAGCTGGGCGGGCGCCTTTATTAGAATTGTTGACGATGCTGCTGCTGCTGAAGTAGCCATCGAGATGCACATAGTGCGCGAAGTGAGAAATGTTGCTGCTCGGGCTGCGCAGCCACCAATAACCGTTTCCATAACTGGTTGTTGTATCCATAGATGCACCTACTGCTCTTGCATAATCGGTTGTGACTGCAGTTGTTGATGAATATGAGCTAAATCCATAGGTTGATGATCTTGCTTCTTGATACGATAGTAAATACACTTTATCCATTGTGTTATTTGAGAAGTATGGATTGGGTGAATATGCTGTTGTTGATGCACTATTATCAACTAGGGTTGTTAAGATACTACCTTTTTCTAGGCTTGAGAATGCTTTGTTGTAAAAGGCATTATTTAGCCATTCTCTGATTGTTGAATGTTCATAATTGTTTGCATATATTGTTTGACCACCAATAGTTCTATTATCTAATGAAGTATAGAATACTTGTTTATCAATGATATATTCTGATAGCAATGTATATGTTCCATCAGCCTCTTCTAGTACTCTCCATTTGATTGGCTCTACTTTAAAGTAATAGGTTTGAAGTGATTGAATAGTTGAACCATTTATAAATTTGTAACCAGTTCCATAAGGATGTGCAACCACTTTCGCATATTCTTCTCCTTCAAATTCATAATATCCATTTGCGTTTGTTGAAGTAAGTGAATTAAGTGAAGATATTAAACTACTATCGTCTACAACAGTTTGTGGATATGTGCCATAATACACATATGTATGAGCCCATTTTGCATAAACTGTCAGATTGGCATTAGGCATTTTACTTATGTCTATTGATGTCGTTAGACCTTCATCACTACACCATGCTTCAAACATATATCCTTCTTTTGTAGTTGAGACATGTATGGCAGTATCATAATCTTGAGTGATTGGTGAAATTTCAGTTCCACCATTTGTTACAAAGGTCATGGTATATTGATTCATTTCCACTTTCGCATAAAGGGTTATGTTTCCCGTCATGTTGCTGATATTTTCTATTTCGTTTGTATAATCCTCATCAGTAAACCAACCAATGAATGTTCCTTCAATAACCGATGGAGCGATTAAACTAATGTTTGATGTAACATTATATGTTGCAGGATTAGAGGCATCGTTTGTTGTATACTCATTCATAACATAAACTATACTATAGGTTATCATTCCCCATTTTGCATATAGTGTTAAGTTTTCTGCGGGCATAGACCCAAATATATATGGTGTATTTAAATTGATATCAATGTACCAACCACTAAATGTATATCCATCTCGTAATGGTACGTATTCCATAATACTTTGATTGTATATGACTGTATCAGAATGTAATAGTTCATAGTGTGCTTGTGTGATTTGGGTTGGAGAATATCGATTGGTGGTTGTTCCATTGCCTAATTGACCATTATCATTACGTCCCCAGGTGAAGAGTCTGCCACTAGAGGTTAAGGCTGCACTATGATAAGCACCTAATGAAACCTGGATGATCTTGTCTCCGGTAGCTAAACTAAATCTATTCGTGATTTCTCTTGGGGTAGATCTATCGGTGGTTGTTCCATCGCCTAATTCACCAGACCGACCAAATCCCCAGGTGAAGAGTCTGCCACTAGAGGTTAAGGCTGCACCATGATATCCACCTAATGAAACCTGGATGATCTTGTCTCCGGTAGCTAAACTAAATCTATTCGTGATTTCCGTAGGAGTATATTTAGATGTGGTTGTTCCATCACCTAATTGACCTGAACCATTAGGACCCCATGTAAAGAGTCTGCCACTAGAGGTTAAGGCTGCACTATGAGCATAACCTAATGAAACCTGAATAATTTGGTCGCCTGTAGCTAGACTAAACCTGCTAGTGATTTCCGTAGGAGTATATTTAGATGTGGTTGTTCCATCACCTAATTGACCAAAATTATTACGTCCCCAAGTGAAGATTCTTCCACTAGAAGTTAAGGCTGCACTATGATATTCACCTAATGAAACCTGGATGATTTTATCTCCCGTGGCTGAAATAAATCTACTTGTAATTTCTGTTGGGGTAGATCTATTGCTGGTTGTTCCATCGCCTAATTGACCGTAATAATTAAATCCCCAGGTGAAGAGTCTACCTTCAGAGGTTAAGGCTGCACTATGATCATAACCTAATGAAACCTGGATAATCTTGTCGCCTGTAGCTAAATTAAAGCGGCTCGTGATTTCTGTTGGAGTAGATTTAGATGGGGTTGTTCCATCGCCTAATTGACCAAAACCATTACATCCCCAGGTGAAGAGTCTGCCACTAGAAGTTAAGGCTGCACTATGAGATGAACCTAATGAAACCTGGATAATCTTGTCGCCTGTAGCTAAATTAAAGCTGCTCGTGATTTCTCTTGGGGTTGATTTAGATGTGGTTGTTCCATCGCCTAATTGACCATAATCATTACGTCCCCAGGTGAAGAGTCTTCCATTGGAAGTTAAGGCTGCACTATGATATCCACCTAATGAAACCTGGATTATTGTTTCTCCTGGTGCTAATGATATGTCTTTAAGTGGATCATAATCATCTGGATGAATATAATAAGTGATATTATAACTATTGATGTTCCATTTGGCATACAATGTAAGATTACCAATCGATCCTATTGTGATTTCTGATACATAATTGGTAAAATTTGAATCACTATACCAACCTTCGAAAGTATATCCTTCTTTAGTTGGAGCACTTAATATGATTGTATTTGTTTCTATGGTATAGCTACTTGGGTTAGATAGGTGATTTAGTCCGTCAGCAAGTTCATAATTAATGTTATAAGTTATGATGTTCCATTTAGCATATAGTGTGATGTCTTCTGCTGGCATGGTTGTAAATGTATAAGCCGTTGATAAATTGCTATCAGAATACCATCCAGCAAAGGTATATCCTGCTTTTGTTGGATCCGTGGGTTTTGAAACAGTCGTTGCGTAATCTTGCGTAATAGCTGTCACTGGTGAACCACCATTGCTGTCGTATGATAATGTATAGCTATTAAGTGTCCATTTGGCATACAATGTAAGATTACCTACTGTTCCCTTAATAATTTGTGTCTTCACTGTGATAAATTCAGACTCCAAATACCATCCGTCGAATGTATAACCTTCTTTGGTTGGGATGGTTAGGGTAATTGTATTGGTATCTACTGTGTATGCTGTTGGATTTCCACTTGTAAATCCACCATCTAGTTCATAATTAATGTTATAAGTTATGATGTTCCATTTAGCATATAGTGTGATGTCTTCTGCTGGCATGGTTGTAAATGTATAGGCAGTTGTCAAGCTGCTGTTAATATACCATCCAGCAAAGGTATATCCTACTTTTGTTGGATCCGTAGGTTTTGAAACAGTCGTTGCGTAATCTTGCGTAATAGCTGTCACTGGTGAACCACCATTGCTGTTGAATGTGATGGTGTATTGGTTGATACTCCACTCTGCGATTAAGGTCACATCTTCTGCTGGCATTTTAATTGGTACTGGTTGACTCCAACCCGAAAAAGTATATCCTAGTTTAGTCGGATTAGCTGGAGCTATCACTAAAGTGTCATAATCTTGCGTGATAGACGATACAGAAGAACCCCCGTTGCTATTGAATGTGATCGTATATTGATTAATAATCCATTTCGCATATAGCGTTATATCAGTAGTCACTTTGTTATTAGTGAAAGACCATTTTTCATCAAAAGTTTGTCCGTTATTTAAACTTGTGTACCATCCATCCAGTGTATATCCAACTTTTGAAGTATTAGGTATAGCGATTGTATTGTCTTTTTGAACGTATTGTGGATTTACTTCTGAGCCTCCCATTGAATTAAATGTAACTTTGATTGCACCAATTGGTGTATCCTCTTCATTCCACTTTGCATAAACCGTGAGATTTCCACTTATACCTCTTTCAAGTAAAGAGTTTACAGTAAAGAGATCTCTAAATGTACCATTATCCCAATACCAACCAGCAAATGAATAACCATCCTTTATTGGGTCATTTGGTAATGTAATTGATGATGTTCCATCTGTTTTTATAGAAGATACTTCAGATCCACCATTTGAGTCGAAATTTATAGTAAACTCGACGCTATTAGTACAGGCTGATAAGAGTAAAACTGATATCAAACCAAGTACAAGCGAAAATAATCTCATTTTTTTAAACATATTTCCCTCCAATGTAGAACTAATTTCAAAAACTTATTCGGTTCATTTTTATTAATTATAACATTTTTAGCGTTTATAAACAATAAATTGTTTGGTTTAACTTAATTATATGTTTCCATGAAAAATAAACTTAACACTCTTATCTCTTTGAACGATTGCTTTTTCCACCATTAACATCCATATACGTTCATTCCAACTATTAAGCATGTCTTCAGATTTATTTAATACAGATAAGAAGGATTTCATTCGAGTTGCTTTATTTTCTTTATCGGTCTTTTCTTTTAATAGTTTGTTCAGATCCGTGGTTAGTGCTTCATGCCGTTCTACTAGACTTTGATATTTATTTTCATAATCTATACTATCTTCATTTGATTTGGAGTTTTCTTTTATTGTTTTTGCAGCAAGTTCAACAACCACAGAAAGTTCTGCATTTATTCGTTCTATTCCTTTTTCAAGTTCTGTAGTATCAGTTAATAAATTAATCACTTCTTTTAAATCATTAGTGATTCTTTCCTTATCTTCCATTGTTAAGTTATAGGCTTCAATAAACTTTTCTTTAATTTCAGCTTCTGTTAAATGTGGGGTTTGACATCTACATTTACCTTTTTGGAACTTGCTGTTACATTGATAAACAAACCTTTCATAAGCGGTATTTGAGTGCCATTTCTTTTTCCCATAGAAACCACCACAATCTGAACATACCAGCTTTGATGAGAAGATATCTGTGGCTGAATACTTAGCGCCAAGATTATCTCTTCTTTTCATTTCAACTTGTACGAGTTCCCACATATCACGTTCTATGATTGCTGGATGACTATTTTCCACATAATACTGTGGAACTTGTCCTGTATTTTTTACTATGGTTTGATCTAAGTAGCTCTCGGTTTATCATTTTCATATGAACAAGTAACCTGACATTTACCATCTGGACCAAAAAGGTAAAAGTATTTGTTATTTCTTATTTCTTTAAACTTTCTAGCAATTGCATGTGCGGCTGCAAGTGGTAATGGTATACCTTCTTTTGTTTCATTAGTTGCATAACCATACATCATGCCTTGGTCACCAGCACCTTGTTCCTTGTTATATCTTTCATTCATGCCAATTGCGATATCTGGTGATTGTTCTGATAGATGAACTAAAATATCAAACTCATCAGGATACCCAATATCTAACAATACTCTACCAGCGATTATTTTATAATTAACCTTTGCTATAGTTGTTAGCTCACCAAAGATAAACACCTTGTTACCTTCAATTGTTAGACAAAACAATCTAGCGCCGATTTTAGGACAAAAATCAGGTGGTGGAGCCGCTTCAGTAACACCTGTATACCTACCAATTGGTACTATATTTGCTGCTAGTAGTTCAAACGTTTCAGCGGTCGTAAGTGGCGAAAATACCACTTCATCTCCTTATGTTTACGAAATCAATGAAGGTGGAATTATTCCCGATCATATAATACCTTTACATCAAATATTTGATGAAGATGTTTTAAAAACAATTATCTACGGCTAAGAAAAGCTCCGGTTGAAATTAACCGGAACTTTTAATATATTTTATTTATCTAATTGTTTGTAAGGCTTTTGACCAAGCATCTAATGATTTAAATAGTTGATCTAAGTTGGTACCGTGAATATCTAATGGTTTAAATGTAGTAAAGTTTTCAAAATCATAAAATAATGATAATAAAACATGAGTATTAATATCAGCAGTATTAGTTTGGCCAAAGATAGCTCTTAAATGTTCAGCACTTCTTGCCCCACCTGCAGCGCCATATGATACAATAGCGGCAGCTTTGTTAGCCATTTCTGTACCGACATAATCTAATGCATTTTTTAAGACTCCTGGAACTGAATGATTATATTCAGCAAGTGCAAAAATATATCCATCTAATTCGCTAAGTTTTTCTTTCCATCTTGCAATACCGTTATTTGGATCAGCTTCTCCTAAAATTGGTAAACTAAAATCTTTTAAGTCAACAATTTCAAATTGACTTTTTGAGTATGCCTTTGACTGTTCTAATAACCAATTTCCAACTTGGTCTGAAACACGTCCTTCACGTGTTGTTGTTAATATAATTCCTATCTTCATAATAATTTCTATTTCCTTTCTATATTATTAAATTTATTATTTGAATTCCTTATAAATAATTTTAATTAAATCTATTTTGTTACAATCTATTTTTTAATGATAAAGTGCCTAAAATCTAAATTTCACAACCATCATCACCACATAATTGGTCTTCATCGGTTGCCAATTCTTCAAAAGTGACGCTATCTTCGTATGCTTTTTTTAAAGCTAATACAAATTGTTCATCCGGTTGAGCTCCTGAAATTGCGTATTTGCGATTAAAAACAAAGAATGGTACTCCGCGAACACCTAGTTGAATAGCTTCTTCTATTTCGGTCTTAACGACATCAGAATATTGATCGCTTTCTAATACTTTTAAAGCTAAATTTTGATCTAAACCAATATCTTTAACTAAACTTAGTAGAACTTCATTATCAGCTAAATTTAGACATAGTTTAAAGTTAGCATTCATTAACAATTCGCTTAGTTCGATTTCCTTATTAAATGTGCGAGCCCATTTGGCTAAGCGGTGTGCTTTATGAGTATTAACCATGAGTGTTTTATCCATATGATACTCAAGACCATATTGAGCAGCTACTCCAACAATTGGATCCATCATAGATCTAGCTTTTTCAATCGTTACATTTTTAGCTTTCGCAAAACCTTCATAACCGACTCCGTCTGGTGTTTCTGAAGCATAAGGATTTAATTCATAAGCTTTAAAGACAATTTCTACTTGATTAGCGTAATCAAATTGGGCTAAAGCTTTTTCTAATTTACGTTTGCCAATATAGCAAAACGGGCAAACATAGTCACTCCATATTTCAATTTTCATCTTTTCTTACCTTTCTAACACTCTTCAATTATTTCATCTAACCATTTTTCAGCCCAAGCGTCTAGCGATAAAAAGACATCATTAAAATCTTTTCCGCGTTCTGTTAAGCTATACTCAATCGTCACTGGTGAAGTCGGATAAACATCTCTAATAACAATTTCATTTGCCTCTAAGTGCTTTAAAACATCAGATAATTGCCGTGGTGTAATATTTAACTCACCAACTAAATCATTAAATCTTTTAGTACCAAGTGATAATTGACCGATTACGATAAATACCCACTTACCACCAAATATTTCCATGATTCTTCTAACTTTGTTCATACAAGTTATATTAAATTCTTTTTTCATGCTATCACCTACTATACTTTCTATAGCACATAACTATTGTATAC
>DATERO010000159.1:0-10278 GCA_035271465.1 Dysgonamonadaceae bacterium
CCAATAATTCCTCTTGAAGGAATGATGAACTCCATGTGCATACGTTCGTTTTTGCTTTCCATCGATGTCAACTCTCCTCGTCTTTTAGTTACTGCATCAATTATTTTACTAGCAGATTCTTCAGGTAAGTTAATGCTTAATTGTTCAACTGGCTCATGTTTAACACCGTCAATTTCTTTAATTATGACCTGTGGTTGTCCAACTTGCAATTCATATCCTTCACGACGCATAGTTTCTATCAATACAGATAAATGCAACACACCACGACCGAATACAATCCATGAATCAGCACTATCACTATTCTCAACACGTAGAGCTAGATTTTTATCCAACTCACGTATCAAACGTTCATGAATATGCCTTGAAGTTACAAATTTGCCATCTTGTCCGAAAAAAGGAGAGTTGTTGATGGTGAAAAGCATTGACATGGTGGGCTCGTCAATTTCGATGGTGGGCAATGGATCAGGATTCAAATAATCGGTGATTGTGTCACCAATTTCAAATCCATCAACACCTATTAATGCACAAATATCTCCCGATTTTACTTCTTCAGTTTTCACACGACCTAAACCTTCAAAAACGTCTAGTTCTTTTATCCTAACTTTCTTAATTACACCATCCCGTTTGCAAAGCGCATAATCTTTATTTGGTACTAATGATCCACGATGGATACGGCCTACAGCAATACGGCCTACATAATTAGAAAAGTCTAATGATGTAATAAGCATTTGAGGTGTCCCTTCTAAAGTTACTGGTGCGGGTATGTGTTCGATGATAGTATCTAACAAAGCAAATATATCTTCTGTTGGTTTTTTCCAATCCTCAGACATCCATCCTTGCTTAGCCGAACCGTAGATGGTTGGAAAATCTAACTGATCTTCCGTAGCATCTAAGCTAAACATAAGGTCAAACACTTTTTCTTGTGTCTCTTCAGGTTGGCAGTTAGGTTTGTCAACTTTGTTGATTACCACAACTGGTTTTAAGCCAAGCTCCAATGCTTTTTCTAACACAAAACGTGTTTGAGGCATAGGTCCTTCAAAAGCATCTACTACAAGCAGACAACCATCAGCCATGTTAAGCACCCGTTCTACCTCGCCGCCAAAGTCGGCGTGACCAGGAGTATCAATTATGTTTATTTTAACATCTTTGTAACGGATCGATACGTTCTTAGAGAGAATAGTTATTCCTCGTTCACGTTCCAAGTCGTTACTGTCCATATATAGATCATCGGTATGTTGATTATCTCTAAATAGGTGGCCAGCAAGAAGCATCTTGTCCACCAGTGTTGTTTTGCCATGATCAACGTGAGCGATGATAGCGATATTTCTAATTTTTTGCATTTACAATCTTTTTTTCAGGGTGCAAAGATACTCTTTTTTAATGAAGATATAGAATAGTGCCTCTTTGTGACTCAAATAATTATATTTATTTGGGAAAATAAATAGGCAATAATAACTGATTTAAATTAATGTTCGGATTGTATATTGGTTTAAATAAATAATATAGCAATTAAGCTTATAATTCCGATAAAAATCCATAATGATACACCTAATACAAGAGGTCGCATTCCCACCGATTTTAAGACTTTGAGCGATAGCCCTGATCCAATTAAGAAAAGTGTAATTGTCATTCCTTTCTTAGATAGCATGACAATAAATGAAGTTAGCTTGTCGGGCAAATTAAAAATAGTGTTGAGAACCATTGCCAAGATAAAGAAAAAAATGAACCACGGTATTTTCACCTTTGCATCTTTTTGTTTAAAAAAGAAAGTAGTTGCAATTGACAATGGGATAATCCACAAAGCACGTGTAAGTTTTACCATAGTGGCTACCTCCAATGCTTTGTCACCATAAGCAGCACCTGCACCTACAACCGAACTTGTGTCGTGGATTGCAATTGCAGCCCAAAGTCCGAACTGTTCTTGTGTAAGTTCGAGCAGATGACCAATTGGAGGAAATATAAATAATGCAACGGCATTTAATATAAAGATAGTTCCCAGTGATACCGACATTTGATTGGGACTTGCGTTCAGAATAGGTGCAACTGCTGCAATGGCACTTCCTCCGCAAATAGCTGTTCCTGAAGAAATAAGATAGGTTGTTTTTGAATCTATCAGCATGTGTCTACCAAGCCAATACCCGAGCGCTAATACTCCGACAACAGAAACTACCGTGAATAGCATACCTTCTTTGCCACTTTGCAATGATTCGAATAAATTCATGCCAAATCCCAGTCCAACTACTGCAAATTGCAGCAAGTATTTCGATACCTTCGAAGATTGTTTAATGTATGGATTGCTCACAGTGAAGCCTAATAGAAGACCCATGAAAAGAGCTATGGCAGGACTGATAAAAGGGAAGAGACAAACTGCAATGCCAATGAAAAACAGCGGCCTGTTGATATTACTTTTCAATATATATATTTTTTTGAACCCACTTCATACCGATTCTAAAAATGAATCAGCAAAGTTATAAAAAAAGTCTTGCGGAGATTATGCGCACACTACTAAATTATGTCTTATGGATAAAACTACTTCTTATTTTCACAATACTAATCAACGATTATAATTATTAAATGCAGCAGTTGGACGTGCTTTGACATATATTTAGGAATTCCTTGTTGATTCACAAGTTGCTTATTAAGAGTGATATAATCGAATAACACAGTCGTTCTCCCGTGCAGACCTACTTGCCAACCCTACGAAAATAGGTTTACGTACGTAGAGTAGCTTTCCGAGGGTCTGCAAGCCAAAACTTCTTAAAAATACAGCTTTCGGAGAGTCGGCTAGCCAAAAAATGTTGGGTTAAATGCTTTCGGAGGGTCTGCAATCGAAAACTTCTTAAATATAATGCTTTTCTAGGGTAGTTTAGTAGTTCCACGTGGGTGGAGTGACATTTTTATCTTTCTAAAGAAACAACCTGTGCTTTTTGTAATCTCAATTATATATAAAAAGAAGAATCAGTGTATGGAGTAGTTAGATAAATCACATTCATCTTAAAACATTTTTTTCAATAATGCTCTATTCACTATTTCTATTTTTCGTCTTTGCATCTTTATTATTTCTTCATCGTGTAGCTGATTCATAACACTGGTTAATGCTTGACGTGATACTCCAAATAGATTTGCAATTTCCTGTTTAGATGTCTTTAGGTGGAACGATTGCTCACCTTCAGATTCTTTCAATAGATAATATGCAAGCTTCGCTTTGATTGTGCGTAATGAAATAAGACGCAACTTCTCTGACAAAAACTGAACTTTGTTTGATATTGACGCAAGTATTGCATACATAAACTCATCATAATTTTGCATTAACGAAAAGACATTGTCTTTTGGAATAGACACTAATTTGCAGTCTTTTTTTGCAATAGCCGATACTGGCGATTTATTATTGCCAGCAAATAAAAACCCCGTTGCCATTGGTAGAGGAGCTTTGATGTCCTCAATATGCATGAAGTCACCTTTCTCGTCTGTCATCACAGTCTTTATTTCTCCTTCAATAAGAATGTAGAGAGATGTAAATTCTTCACCTTGCGATATAATCCACTCATTTTTCTTAAAACTTTTTATAGTGAAACGAACATCATTCAAAAAATTCTCCTTTTCTGAGTCGGGTATAGAACTACAAAGTGGACATCTAAATATAAATGATTTATTCATAGACCTTTAAAAATTCTATCAAATTGATAACTTCAATGACAAATATGACAAATATTTTTGATGAATGTAATATATATTACATTTTTTTCGCAACTAAGTAGCTATTTTTGTTTATAAGTACATTTATCTATTCACGCTACAATTATATATTATGGATAGAATTAAAGATCTAATTATAAATTTAATCAATTACATACGTCCAAGAGGAGGGTGGAAAATCCCTGCAATAATTATAATTGCATCTTTTTTTGGTCTGTTTGTTTATACTTTTTACACCTCACGTGCATATAGTTATCTGTCGGATGATCCTGCCACATGTGTAAACTGTCATATCATGGCGCCCTATTATGCTACTTGGTTGCATAGTTCGCATGGACGAAACACAACATGCAATGATTGTCATGTGCCTCAGAATAACATCATAAATAAATTTTATTTCAAAGCAAAAGATGGTTTACGCCACTCGGCTGTTTTCACTATGCGAACAGAACCACAGGCGATGCAGGCCATTGAAGCAAGTTCGCAAGTGATAATGAATAATTGTGTGCGTTGTCACGAACAATTAAATACGGAGTTTGTAAAAACTGGTCGCATGACTTTCAAAGAGATGAAAGCAGATAATGGCATGGCTTGTTGGGATTGCCATAGAGATGTAACTCATACGCGAAGTCGCTCAATATCATCAACACCCAATGCATTGGTGCCTTTGCCAGAAACCAATGTTCCAAAATGGTTAAGTAGAATAACTCAAAGTAAAAAATAACAATCAAATTTAACTTACTATGAATACAAATAAAGAAAGAAGAATGAAACCTTGGTTAGGTTGGCTTATATTTTTTGTAACACTAGGAGCTGTCTTTCTGTTAGGTATGCTTGCAGCGTCAATCACGCAGCGTCGGGCAGAGATAACCAGCATTATGTATAACAAGAAAGTAGAGATAAAAGGCATTGAGGCTCGAAATGAGATATTTCAGCCAAACTATCCTCGTGAATACGAAACCTGGACACAAACAGCCGATACTACCTTCCAAAGCGAATTTAATGGAA
Organism: Dysgonamonadaceae bacterium; assembly: GCA_035271465.1. GTDB lineage: Bacteria > Bacteroidota > Bacteroidia > Bacteroidales > Dysgonomonadaceae > UBA2632. The sequence goes on from DATERO010000159.1 coordinate 4,705, forward strand.
GTAGTGCCAAAGATGTATTAGCACAACGTCCCGAAATGGTTATTCTGTGGGCTGGATATGCTTTCTCTAAAGAATATACAACACCTCGTGGTCACATGCATGCCATTGAAGATATTAATCATACATTGAGAGTTGGATCACCCATGTCGAGCGATGAAGGGCCACAACCTGCCACATGTTGGACTTGCAAAAGCCCCGATGTTCCTCGAATGATGGATTCACTTGGTGTTGCTGCTTTCTATGATGATAAGTGGGCTGCTTATGGTGATGAGATTGTAAATCCTATAGGATGTGCTGATTGTCACGATCCAGAAACAATGAACTTACGTATCACTAGACCCGCTCTGATTGAAGGTTACGAAGCAATGGGAAAAAATGTAAATGATGCAAAGCATCAAGAGATGCGTTCATTGGTGTGTGCTCAGTGTCATGTTGAATACTATTTCGACAAAGAGACAAGCTACCTTACTTTTCCTTGGCACAATGGTACAACTATGCAAGGTGCAGAGCAATATTTTGATAGCATTGATTTCTTCGACTATACACACAAGTTGAGTAGAACTCCTATTATTAAAGCTCAGCATCCCGATTATGAACTGTTTACTACTGGTATTCATGCACAACGTGGAGTTAGCTGTGCCGATTGTCACATGCCATATATTTCAGAAGGTGGTGTAAAGTATAGCAATCATCATATTCAAAGCCCATTAGCAAGCATCAGTAACACTTGTCAAGTTTGTCATCGCGAAAGTGAAGACGATCTAAGAAACGCTGTTTATGAGCGTCAACGTAGTGCAAATGAGATAAGGAATTTAGTAGAAAAGGAATTGTCAACAGCTCATATCGAAGCACAATTTGCTTGGGAAAAAGGAGCTAACGAGATCCAAATGAAGCCTGTGTTAGACATGCTTCGTCAATCACAGTGGCGTTGGGACTATGTAGTAGCTTCTCACGGTAGTTCGTTTCACTCGCCAGTTGAATACCAACGTATCATGTCTCACAGTTTGGACAGAGCACATAAGGCACGTTTTGAAGTGGCAAAAGTGTTAGCTCAATTAGGATATACTGATGATGTTCCAATGCCCGACATTTCCACCAAAGCAAAAGCGCAAGCTTACATCGGTTTAGATATGGATAAGGAGAGAGCAGACAAAAAAGTGTTTCTTGAAACAGTAGTTCCAGAGTGGTTGCAAACTGCAAAGGCCAACAATCGCATCGTTTCACTAAAATAAATAGGTGTTTGTAATAATATAATTGTTTTATTGCCGACATTAATTATCTTCGTGATTTACTTTTTATAATTTTCATGAATAAAGCAAACAAACCTATTTGGGAAACCCCATGGGGGTATATTGAAGGATTTTATGTCGCATTTGGGATTGCATTGAGTGGTTTCTTGTTGCAAATTGTTATTGGCAATGTACAGCTCAATGCATTTCAATATCCTGTTAATCTTATTATCGGGCTGATTTTTATAATTACCCTTGTGGTCTGTCATGTTCTTTTCAAAAGAAGTGCAATTGTAAAGTGGCTCTCGAGTGTCTATTCTACAGTTCCAGCTATTGTAGTGTTGCTTGGTATTGTTATAATTCTGGGTATTGTACCTCAATTTGTTTCGCATGCCACACATCATGACATTCCTCACAATTTGGCAGGTCTCTTTGGCTGGTATCAAATGACCACTTCGTGGACTTTCATTTTTGTAGGTTATTTCAATCTAATCATTCTTGGTTTCACCATTCTCAATCGTACAAGAAGAAAGTTTACATGGCACGAAATAGGTTTTTATTTAAATCATGTAGGGCTCTTTCTTGCCTTTATGGGAGGAATGTTGGGCAGTGCCGATATATCCCGTATGCGAATGAGTGTTGACGAAGGAAACGTTGAGTGGCGTGCTACTGACCAGCTTCAAAACATTGTTGAGCTACCCATTGCCATTCAGTTGGACACTTTTATGATTGAAGAGTATCCACCTAAGCTGATGATTGTGGATATTGAAACAGGAAAAGTGTTGCCCGAGAAAAGACCTGCTACATATGTTTATGACGAAAATAATACGTCAACTAAACTGTTGGGCTATTCTGTAGATGTGCTTTCCTATCTTCCCGATGCTGCAATTATGCGTGATTCACTTAACTCTTTTGCTGTTCCATACAGTTCTGAAGGTGCTACGCATGCTCTAAGAGTAAGAGTAGGGCACGAAGATATGGATGATCCTGTGGTGGGATGGGTGAGTAACGGTAGTTATCTGTTTCCTCATAGTGTTGTGTATATCAATGAGGAGAAAGCCATTGTGATGCCACGACAAGAAGTTAAGAAATACACATCACATGTGCACGTTTTTACTGAAAAAGGTGATAGTAAAGAGGCAGTGATTGAAGTGAACAAACCACTAACAGTAGATAATTGGAAAATCTATCAATTGAGCTACGATGAATCAAAAGGGAAGTACTCACAAACAAGTGTGTTTGAATTGGTAAGTGATCCGTGGTTGCCCATTGTTTATGCTGGTATTATTATGCTGCTAGCAGGTTCATTGTACCTATTTATTGTAGGGCCTAAAAAGAATAAATCATGAGTTGGGATTATTTCATATATTTTTCATCACTGTCAGTTATTTTATGGACAATTGCGGCTGTTGCAGCTTTTAGGAGCAACAAGCGATTAATTCCTACTCTATTTACTGTAGCTGGTTTAGTGATTTTCTTTCTGTTTATCATTGGCATGTGGATATCACTCGAACGTCCACCGCTGCGTACAATGGGTGAAACGCGTCTTTGGTATTCATTCTTCCTCCCCGTTGTTGGACTCATTACTTACGAAAGATGGAGATACAAATGGTTGCTCTCTTTTAGCACCCTATTATCAACTGTCTTTATAGTAGTTAATATAACCAAGCCCGACATTCACAATAAAGTGTTAATGCCTGCTTTGCAGAGTCCTTGGTTTTCTCCTCATGTAATTATCTACATGTTCTCGTACGCAATATTAGGTGCAGTAACACTTATTGCAGTCTATTATCTTTTCAAAGAAAAGAAACTTACAGATAAGAGCAAGCTAATGGAAATGACTGATAACTTGGTCTACGTTGGCACAGCTTTCATTACCATAGGCATGTTGCTGGGAGCAATTTGGGCAAAAGAAGCATGGGGGCACTATTGGAGTTGGGATCCCAAAGAAACATGGGCTGCTGCAACATGGATTTCCTATCTTGTATATATACATGTTAGACTAAGAAAAGGAGTTAGCTATCGCACAGCAATGATAGTATTGATCATATCTTTTGTGATGCTACAGATTTGTTGGTGGGGACTTAACTATTTGCCATCGGCACAGCAAAGCATTCATGTTTATTCGTGAGTGTGAAGATGAGTGTGGCTCGCAAAGACGCAAAGAACGCTAAGTGAAAAGTATAAATTTTATCTACAAGAGAGTTATAATCCTCTTTGCACCATAGCGTCTTAGCGAGACAATAAAACTTCCAGTAACCCACAAATCTCTCAGTAATTGAACATACTTAAACTATATAGTTATGAAACATATACATCTGGTGTTTTTGTTTTTACTTATGTTCGTTTGCTCTCAAGCTATTGTTGCACAAGAAGAAGACGGCGACTTTTCAATTAAAGCTCAACTGCGCACTCGCGCAGAGTATAGAAATGGCGTGCTGATGCCTCGCTACGAAGGAGACTTGCCATCATCTTTTATTTCAAATCGTGCTCGTATATCAATGGGGTATGACAACAAGTTTTTGTCATTAGGTATATCTGGTCAAAATGTAACTGTTTGGGGAAGTCGACCACAAATAGAGAACAAAGGTGACTTTATGCTCAATGAAGCATGGGCAAAACTCACCCACAACAACCTATTTGCTCAAATAGGTAGACAGCAATTATCCTACGATGACGACCGAATCCTTGGAACTTTAGATTGGAATCAGTCTGGAAGATGGCACGATGTGTTGAAGTTGGGGTATGAAGACTACAACAACAAGTTGCACCTCATTTTAGGATACAACAATACATCCGAAAGCATCCACAACGGGCAGTATTTTGCTGGATCACAACCCTACAAACGCATGCAAACATTATGGTATCAATATGATACTAAAAGTAATTTCAATGCCTCGTTCTTACTTCTCAATTTAGGTTTCGAATCGGGCACACCCGCAACACTACTACAAAAGGCAATTGGGAAAACATCCTATATGCAAACATTAGGTGCAAATGCGTCTTATAAACATAATGCGTTGAACCTAATGGGAACTTTTTACTATCAAACCGGAAAGAATAAAGCAGAGAACAGCGTTGCTGCATACATGTGGGCTCTGAAAGGTGCTTATGCTATAAATCCACTGTTTTCATTGGGTGCAGGACTTGACTATTTGTCAGGTCAAGACGATTCAGATAAATCAACCGCTTTTGATCCTTTGTATGGCACACATCATAAGTTTTATGGTAGTATGGATTACTTCTATGCTTCTGCATATCCCAATTATGGATTGTTTGATAAGCATATCTCTCTTATCGTTAAGCCTACTAATAAGTTGACTCTTGATGTGACTTATCATCACTTCTCCACCACTCAAGATGTGGCAGTAGGCGATAGTATGAAAAAAGGATTGGGCTCTGAAGTTGACATCACATTTACATACCCCATACTTCCCTATGTTACATTACAAGGGGGCTACTCAACAATGTTTGGCACAGAAGCATTTAGTGTTGCTAAAGGTGGCGACTACAACCGTTGGCAAGATTGGGGTTGGCTTTCATTAAACATTAATCCGCTTATTTTTAAATCGAAATAAGCAAATTTGCATTTGTCAGCAGTTACTTTTATATGCTGACTCCTCCATTTCATTAAATAAAAATCACAATAACTCTTCAATAAGTGTCATATTGTGTATATTTGTAGCACATTTATGCAATTATGACTATGTCTCAGTTTATAAGAAACTCTGCATAATTGTGTATTACTCTAATATATGCAACGCTTATCAGTATGTCCACATTAAGATTTAAAGTAGTAGAAGAAGCTTTTAAAAGAGAGCCCATATCAATTGAAGTTCCCAAAGAATTTCCATCCGAGTATTTTGGCAAATATGTGTTTAATCGCAATAAAATGTCAAAGTATCTTTCGAAAGATACCATGAGTGTGGTTGTAAAAGCGATTGACGAAGGTGTTACTTTGCCTCGAAGCATTTCAGATCACGTTGCAGCAGGAATGAAGATGTGGGCTATGGAAATGGGTGCTACCCATTACACACATTGGTTTCAACCCTTGACAGAAGGAACTGCTGAAAAGCATGACTCTTTTATAGAATACCTAAATGGTAGTCCATTAGATAGTGAAATATTAGAACGATTCTCAGGAAAGCTTTTGGCTCAGCAAGAACCCGATGCATCTAGTTTCCCAAGTGGTGGCATTCGCAATACTTTCGAAGCAAGGGGATATACAGCTTGGGACCCTTCATCTCCTGCATTCATTGTAGAAGACACACTCTGCATACCAACAGTATTTATCTCTTACACGGGCGAAGCCCTTGATTACAAAACGCCTCTGTTAAAGTCACTT
>DATERO010000160.1:0-7762 GCA_035271465.1 Dysgonamonadaceae bacterium
ACAGAACAATAATAGATAATTGTTTTCCTGTTCCATTAAGCGTTAAATGATGAAACATTTGTGAATCATAACAATATGTACATGTATTCTTTTTTCTGAATTCGTCGTGTTCTTCAACTGTTCCTTTAGATGTTTTACCGGTTTCTTCATCTGTATAGTCATACCCTTTAAAAAAGATGCTACAAGATACACTGGCTGGCACTGTTTTTTCAGCAGATAGCTGATTATTAGTTTTTAAGTAAACACCCTCAATTGTCGCATTCATTCCAAACACTCCCCAGCCAGAGCCTTTTGTATAATTGATATATACAAAGTCCTTATAAAAGGTTGCTTTAAATTCACAGTCAGTATCAGGGATCATGTAAACAAAACTATTCCCTTGCATTGCTATTGTGTCTTTTTCAACATCTGCCATGTTTGGTCCTCTTTCTCTATCTGTCTCTGAGCGAATATTAAATTCAACCTTATTGTTGTCGATTTTATTTATTTTAAAATCTCCGTTGTAACCATCTTCACCATATTGATAATGATACTTTCCAAAAACCTGATTGTCAATAGGTTTAATCTTAGGTGATGTTATACTTGTATCAGCCAATAATAATGTAAATGTGTATTCCTTATCTTTCTTCAATGAATGCCATGTTCCATTGAAGTTTTCACTTGTAGGAAGTCCGTTCAAAACATCTGTTATATTTCCTGTTTCGTCAAACAATAAAAGGTCATAATTTAAATTTTCTTGAATTGTACCTATTAGTTTTATTGACAATTTATCATTTGTATTTAAAAAAGTAAGTTCTCCAATAATTAGATTACTGTCTAACTGATAATGAATGAATATCGGTGTTTTGTCACTTAAAGTCCCTGTCCAGCAAATTTCTTTGTCGCTACTATATTCATTATCTGTTTCAGTTGTTATTGGAATTGAATCCAAAGTATCAGGTCGATTAGCATTTTGCTGCGAATTAGTGCAAGCAATGATTGTAAAAATAAGTAAGTATGTCCAATGTTTCATTTTAGCAAGGTGTTTTATATGATGATGCATGTTATGGCCAGTTTTTCTGTTTTAAAATCCCATACACCTTCAGCTATCTTTTCGGTGCTGTTCCTATTGTTGTTTGCAATATAGAGGTCTTTTTTATTTATGTTTCGTTAAAGCTGTGATGAATTGTGCGGGTTAAACTTCTTCCTGACACAGTTTGGAATATTTGTAATCCAAACTCTGGAGCAATAGCAAAAATATGATCAAAAATATCCGATTGAACTTGTTCATATTTAACCCAAGCTTGTTGGGTACAGAAAAAATAGATTTCTATTGGCACACCTTTCTCGTTTGATTGCAACTGACGGACAATAAATGTCATATCTGGATGGACAAAATCCGATGCAAGCAAGTAGTTTTCCAAATATTTTTTAAATGTACCAATGTTGGTCAATCGGCGTTGATTATAATATTCCTCTATACCCTCGTTAGACTTAACTATAGCCTTCTTCTTTTCGTTGATATACTCTTTCAAAAGTTTGAAGTTGCTGAATTTCTCAATTTCTTCAGACGATAAAAAGTGAATAGAGTCAATATCTATATTAATCGATCGCTTGATGCGTCTTCCTCCAGATTGCTGCATGCCTTTCCAGTTTGTAAACGACTCTGATATAAGATTGTAGGGAGGAATGGTGGTTATTGTTTTGTCAAAGTTTTGTACTTTCACAGTATTTAAGCCTATATCGATAACTGTCCCGTCGGCATCATGTTTTGGCACACTTATCCAGTCACCTACTTCTACCATTTTATTTGTTGACAGGCTTATCCCTGCTACAAATCCCATAATTGTATCTTTATAAACAATTAAAAGAATAGCTGCCATAGCACCCAGTCCTTTTAAAATATCTATAAGGTCTTTGTTGGCAAAAAATGATATGATTATTATTCCCCCAAAAGAGAATACCAGTACTTTTACAAGCTGGAGATAAATTTTTAGATTTGCTCTATCATTTGGTCTTCGTTCTTTATATATATCGTATGCAGTATTTAACAAAGCATTAATGAGCATTAGTGTAATGATAGTAAAGTATGTGCCAGTAATAGTATTGATAAGTTTTCGTATTGAATCTGATGCAATAAATATATCTATCCAAAAGAAAATTAAACCGAATAGATAATAGGACAGAATCTCAAAACAATTATTTTTGAATAACTTATCATCCCAATCAGTTTTTGTTTTGTGTACTAATATAGGAATGTATTTTTGCATTAACAGCTTTCCTAACTTCCCGATTGCATAGGAAAGAATAAAGATAAAAATTAATGCTAACAGAGATTGTGTAAAAACTGCCCATGCGTTTGATATTCCTATACTCTCAAAAAAGCTGATGCTTTGCTCTCTAAGTGTTATTATGTAGTGATTCATTGTTAATAGATTTAATATTTATTCTTATTTGCATCTTTTTTGTTTTTCAAAAAGAAAGAGAAGCTGTGAATATCGTCTTCTGATTCTTGTCTTAAAATCAAACACGCCTTCAGCTATCATCTCAATACTCTTTTCATTGTTGTTTGCAATATAGAGCTTGCCTTCGAAGCTTCTAAAAGCAAACTCATTATTGTTGAGCCATATTGGATTTGAAACAACTGTAAAATTCGACTCTAATAGCGCCATTTGTTTACTCCCATCTACATTAGCTAAGCAGAAAGGACCTACAACCCATTCTGAGCCCTCCAACATTCCAACTCCAAAGGCAACTTTCGACTTATCAGGCGAGAATATATAGTAACTGTAACTTCTTGTGTTTGCTATCTCAAAATTATCTCTGTTTTTTTCTTCTATTGCTTTAAAATCTATCTTATTGGTTAAGCAAACGCTTTTACTATTAGGTATATAGTAAAGTTGATTGTCATTTTGTTTAAAGTGTTTATAACTTTCTTCCCAAGAGAGCATGCCATATGTGCTTCGTATAAAACCTATATCCATGTCCATTTGAGTTGTTTCTTTTTTGTTGATGTAATAATGAGTCATTAGATCATAATAAAAAGAATCAAGATTATAACCGTGCATTACAATAATATTCCCTTCATGATAATAGAGTGGACTCATCCCTACAAAACTAAACCCCATGTCTTTTTCTATATCAAGACTCCAACTAATCAGCCACTCGGGAGCAACCTCTGGGTTACTTATATTTGCCGCCTTTAGCCACAACGTGCCGTTGCGCTCTACACTGTAGTAGAGTGTTTTACCCTCCTCGTCAAAGACAAAGTTTAAGATAGGCTCTGTCTCTTCGGTGAATTTTAATTTTTCATCTCTTATAAAATCATGAAAATACAATTCTCCATCAATCAAGTAGGTAAGAGGGCAATCTGTGTAAGCATGCGCTGTGTCTGATTGTTTGTCGTTTTTGCATGCTAATAGTAACACAAGTAGGCCAAGTAAATGGATTGTTTGCTTCATCTTCATAAGGTTTTAAAATTGTTGTGTTATCTTTCCCATTTTTCGTTTTTCCAATGTAGCATAACGTCTTTTCTTGCTTTATAAAAAGCATCATAATTTTTCTGCTCGTCTATCAAATCTTCTATATCTAAACTTACTGTTATAGAAGTGCTGTTTTGAGGAAGCTGATAGTAAAGATGATATGCACCATTAGCAAATTGTTGTTCAGCATATTCTCGGCTAAAGGACGATAGTTGCGAGGAGTCAATAAAATCGGTTAGTTTGTAGGTTTGCTTACCGCCAAGTATATAGTTATAGTCTTCAGTAAGCTTACCATCATTGTAGAAGAATACTCTTATCTCGCTGCCTGTTTCTGTGAAGTTATTTGTAGCCACCATCTTGCCTCCATCTTTTAAATTCCAATAACACATTTCCCAGTCATACTGCGAACCTGTAAGCTTAAGGTAACCGTTTTTCACATCACAAACACCAATGGGAGTTGACGAGATTTCGAATGCTTTATCTTCACCAATATGCTTGAGTAACAGCGCTCTGTTTTCTTTGCTTATCTCTTCTACTGGAAACACATCATTGGGTAAGAGTAGAAATATATCTTTAATATTTATTGATTTAAGATTGACAGTCTCCTCTACTAACTGTGTTTTTTGCCCAATAGTTAGTAATGATCCGGCCTTATTGTTTATTTTGCTCTCTCCTTTACATGCAAAAAGTAATATAAGCAGTACAAGTAGATATAAATTTTTACTCATAGCTATTATTTATTGTTTGGTTCATCTCTTGGTATGTTTATCTGTCACTAAAAATGGCAAAGAAAGAGGGGTTTGATTTAATGCTAAATCAAGGCCCAGTATTAAACTCTATTGTTTTCACCAACTCATTCTCATCAAGTGTAATTTGCAGCGACATATATCCGCCCATAATTATAGTTTCACCACCTTCATCATTTTCGAATACAAAATCTTGTGTCAATTTGAACTTCTCCATCAAATAGGTCTTGTCACAACTCTTATCTTCACAAACAATCCATCCAAAACTCTTTCCTGGTTTGTCAATAAAGGCATGAATCATTTGATTGTCTTCATATACTAATCGAATGCCCTCATACTCCATAGTTGTTCTTTTAACAATATAATCTTCATCTACGAAGCCTGAAACCTCCATAGCTATATCCTCCGCCTCTTCTAACAGTGGTTCGCCCATTAATCGTTTAGCATCAAGGGGATTAGAGACTAGTTGAAAATTGGCTAGTGCAAAGTTTTGTAGAAAAAGTATTTGTTGTTCATCTTCGCCCGATTCAAGGTGCACTGTTTCTACGTAGTCTATCAAAAATCCATTACCAGACTGCACAAGCGAAAGTGTACTTAAAAACAGGTCATCTTCCCCGAAATGAATCATTACCGAATATATCAAATCGGAGAGGTGTGTTACAACTACACTTTTCAAGTTAAAGCCTGGCTCCACTCCATTTCCACGTCCAAAAGGATACCAAATCTCTTTGCCCAAAGGATAAATATCTTTCCACTTGTTTCTATACGCTTCTTCAGCCACAATTTGCTCCTCTTCCGTTTCGAAATCAGGGTATTCAAATATTTGTAGTGACTCAATAAAAAACTGATAATACTGCTCTGTTAAAACACGCTCCTCTTCTGGAAAACAATAACCGTTACCTTCTTGGCAACTGAAGATACTCTTCAACCATGTATGGCTCGGTAAAACTTGTTGCTCATTTATTGTTTCTTTTACACGAGTAGACTTGCTTTCGCTGTTCTTACCAGAAGACTGGTTGCAGCCTGTCAACAGAGCAGTTATTAGAATTGTGCATAGTAGTGTAATTCTAGTGAATGTTCTTTTTATCATACTTTTTTGTTGTTTTAATAATTGAAAAATAAGAGAGCTGTCATTTAACCCACATTGCTTTATTATTATTCAATAAACATATTATCGTCCCAGTTTTTGCTGCCTGGCAATTCTTTTACCTGTGAATAAAGTCCTGGAAAATTATCTACCAGAAAATAGTTACTGTCCCAAGGTTTAATTACACGAATTATATCCTTTCCACTGTCTTTCCCGCCTGTAAGAACATAATACTGAATAAACTTAGCATCCATTTTACTATTGTATTCATAAGTGAAATTCATAATCTCCACTTCAACTGTGTAGGGCTTATCGGGTATGTATCCGTTTTGCTGATGAGCACCTTTCAGATAAGCTGCCACTTGATAGGGGCGGATATAGTAGTTGTCATTGCCTCTAAGTAGTTCATTCAGACGATGCATAATACGGTCTTTGCTCATTCGTCCAGGATTATTAGGGTCGTGTTCATTCTCAGTAGTTGTCAGATATAAACACTTTTCGCCAATTACAGGATATTTACGGAATATCTCCATAGCTATCAACACCATGGTTACAGCTCCTTGTGGTTCTGTTGATACTTGCAACTGCAACTCCTTGAATTTTGCAACAGTCCATGGAAAGCGTTCAAAAGTGCACGAAGCTTTATCACTCATATCAAGTTCATCGTGATTGATTTTACCCGCAAGTGATCCTGTTATAGGAGCATTGTCGGGAGGCGCTATCTCTTCTACAAAATCAATTGTTTCATTGCAACTACTCATGCTTATTGTTGTCACAAATGCTATGAATAGAATCACTATTAATTGCTTTTTCATGTTTTTGATTATTCGAAGTTTTCAAGTTTGCTTTTTAGAACTCCAAGGAAAATTCTCTTGTTTTATTATTTCTTCTATTTAACTATCTCTACCCGTTGCACTCCCCTGTAACTTGGAATGTTTTTCAATTCTTTCAAATAGTCAATAGTTGTTTCAGCAGTGGGACGAAACAGTCCCTGCCCTGGATCTTTGTGATCGTATTTGTATGTAGAGGCCATATAATCGTTCATCACAACTGTATACATCTTGTCCATCTCAAAAAGCTCACCATCAGTTGTGAAAAGCTCAACATCTTTTAGGCTTCCATCTGTATTAAGTAGATAACGTGTTGTCATTCCCGAAGGATAGATGGGTAAATATTCGTCAATCTCAAAAGCAGAAAGAAATAGATTGCGTATTTCGTGTCCCGAAAGATTAAATTGCACTGTTTCGTTGCCAAAAGGGTCCATTTCATACACATCTCTTGTACGTATAGGGCCTTTGGGAAGTTCAGATATACGTACACCTCCAGGATTAATTAAAGCAATGTCAGCTCCAGCTCCCTCTCGTAAAGCATCCATCATCAAGTAACCTATTTCATCATAGGTTGAGAAATTATCTTCAGCTATAGCAATAGTTTCAGTCAATGCTGGATTATTATTGTAGGCATCCACCATCTCCTGAATATCGTCTCTGATGCTCCCTTTTTCACCTACTGTTAGTAACTCCATTTCTCTACCAACCATTCCTTCAGGGCTAACAGTAAGCTTGATAAGTGTTGCATATTTAAGTTTTCTTTCGGCCTGTGTTATCATAATTCCATTATGAATCTGATCTTTATCTACCTTTGTATGCGAGTGTCCACCAATAATTACATCAACACTTCCTTTGGGAAGTTGATTGGCTAATTTCACATCCTCTTCAAACCCCATATGGTTCACCATAATAAACAAGTCGGAGCTGTCTTTTATAAAGAGATATTCTTGCGCCTTTTTAAATGGGTTATAAAACACGAATCCTTTCACATTATCGGGATGTGTATCAGGTATTCCATTGGGGTTGATATCTAAAAGAGAAACAAACGCTATTTTTAGTCCATTGGGTGTTTCTACTATTTTGTATGGTTCAATACGGAAGTTGCCTTCTTTGGGCAGTTCGATATTAGCACTCAGAAAATCAAACTCGGCCTTCTGTGTAATATTTTCAAAACCTGCCAATCGAGAATCGAACTCATGGTTTCCCACTGCTGATAGGTCGAAACTAACAGCATTCATCAGTTCAATAATGGGCATTCCTTTTTCAGGATATTGATCGTTTGCGGGATTCCCAGTTTGATTGTCACCACCCGAAACGAGTATCAGGTTTGGATAAATTGCTCGTAAGCTGTCAGTCATAAATGCAAATCGAGGAAAATTATCAATAGCTGCATGCATATCGTTCACAGCCAAAATTTCAATTGTTCGTGCTTTGGGCAATTCTGCTACTCTACGGCTTGTTCCACAGCCCATCATCAGAGAGATGCTAAGAAGAACTATACCAGAAATTACTTTTAATTTTGTTGAGATTGTTTTCATAGTCCTATTGTTTTTAGTTTTTATATACAAATGATTTCCTTCTCTTAATTCGCCATCGGGAGCAACACTGTTACCATAGGCATCAGTTACAATGGGTAAT
>DATERO010000161.1:0-4972 GCA_035271465.1 Dysgonamonadaceae bacterium
TGATTATACCTTCACTAACATATTCTTTTAAAATTTTAAAATCGTCTTTAAGCATTTGTTCAGCTTCTTCAAATGAAGATCCATAACCAAATACATCATATTCATCACTAGTAAATAAGATATAATCTGATTCATAGACAACATTTACTGCTATTTTTTTATTTATAGATATGTCATCAAGAGAAATTATCCTGACTTCTCGGGTAGATTTTTTTGTTTCTTTCCCTGCATTTACTTGAATGAGATTAGTTGGAGATGTTTTTTTTAAATTACTTTCTTTTAAAATTTCTTGAATATGCGAATTTAAGTTAAATAAAACTTGAGGTCTAGTCAGCTGGCTGCTTGTATCATAAGTAATAGACATATTATTATTTTTAATAGCAATTGTTCCTGGCATAATACATCACATCCTGTTCTAATTTTCTTCTTTCCTTACTGTAAAAATAAAAGAATCAATTACCCCTATATTATCATATGCTTCAAAAACGTAATCTCCAGGTGATTTTATTTCTAAATTATTCATGTCTAATGTTATAACCATTCCATTTGCAGGTCTATCACCTTGAGTTATTTGATCTATATTAATTAAATCTGTGTCAAAAACTATTTCATCTTCTAATTTAAATTTAATCCCAAAGAAATTATTACCAGGTTCTGTTAAATCATCCAAACACACTACAACACTCATGGAATATAGTGTAGGAATATATTTCAAAAGAGCCCCACTAAGAGGTCCTATTAGTCTTGTTTTAATATTTTGATTTTGTTCACTTGGAATGATTGGTTCAATATTTTCGCAGACTAAAAAACCACTAACTCTAGCCATGACACATCCTCCTTTTTATAAACGCTTTAAAACCTTTTCTACGTTAATACTACCATAAATGGGGCAAAAAACTACTAAAAGCAACGTTTTTGTGCAAAATATTACACAAAAGGGCTTTTCTTAATCAAAATGAGAATTTAATAATAAAGAAAAAGACACCGGGTGTCGTCAGTGCCTTTCTCTTGTCTGATTTTCCTATTTTGCCGTGTTATGTCTAATTTATTTGGTGTCTCGACAAAAGTTCTACAATATCAGTTTATCTATACGTGGGTAGTGCATTCAAGTGCATCGTTCAAGTTTTTGACAATATTTCGAATTCCGCTCCTAGTTCGTCTAGTAACTGTTGATGTATCTTTATCAATTGCAATTGCCGTTTCTTCTATTGTCTTCCCGTGAAGAAAGCGAAGCGCAAGGGTCGTTTTTAGGCTTTGTTCTCCTGCATAATCAATCAGTCCTTCAATTCTATATATCCGTTTCTCCATCTCTTTTAGACTTTGCAGCATATTAGTTTTTATCGGAAGCCTTTTTTCTACCACCCTTTCTGTTTCATTAAGCTCAGAGTTACCCTTTGGTTCGTGACTAAGTGGTCTCACAATTATTGGCTGTATAGCTTCATAAAGCTCTTTACAGTGTCTAAACTCAATGACTAAATCTTGATATGCATTTAATTCATCCTGTATCTTTTTATATGTAACTTTTTTTGTCACAGTTTTATTCCTTTATCTCTTTTATCGTTTGCGGTTTGTAGCGCTTTTCAAAAAGTTTTTTCTTAATGTTATACACTGCGGTTTTCTTTCCTTTTACATCTTCGATAACAACCCGATTCGTTTCTGTATCGAGATACTCAAAGTCTGCAATATAGTCTATTGCTCTTATTTTTTGTCCTTTACCGTTAGTGTAAGATGGCATTAGATTATATCTAGGCTGTAACTTAAGCTTACTAATCAAGCCGGCTCTTTCGAGTAATTTAAGTTCTGTATATCGCTTAGCCTCTGCTTTGCTGTCAAACGTGATTCCGTCAATAACAGTCTTTTTTGCATTGTATTTGTGTCGTCTATATCTCATTTTTTCAGTCCTAAAATTTCTAATGCTTCTTGCTCTTTCGCTTTCGCTTGATCTATTCGTTTAGATTTACCTTCTATTTTTAATCTCAGCTGGCACATAGCTAGAATGCGATCATATATCCGCTCATAGCCCGTTGTACTAGGCTTCTGAAGTTCGTTAAGACTTAGGTTAGTGGTTGCAAGGCAGGGCTTATTTGAGGCATATCTGCCGTCTACAATCGTGTATACTTGCTCTAGTGCATAGCTTGTATCTCGTTCAGCTCCCACATCGTCAAGAATCAACAAATCACAATTAAATAACTTGTCTAAAATCATTTGCCGGTCTTCCGGATAAGCTCCCTGAATCTTGCTTAATTCTCTTGTTATACTCGTGAACCTAACGCTAACCCCCTTGTCGATCAATCCGTTAGCAACTGTCAAAGCATGAAAAGTCTTGCCAGTTCCAACTGATCCATAAAACAATAAGCCAAGATTGTTTTCTTTCGCCTTATCCCACTCGTTTACATAAGCTCTGCATATAGCACTCACATTCGGGTTGCTTAGGTCGTCTCTGTCGAACGTGCATTCTCTGTTTGTTTCACTTCCTAAGCCTTCACGAATAGTCCTTGCTCTCCACGCTTCAAATTCCGCTTGCTTCATCTTTTCAGCTTGTTCAGCATCTTTCTCTGCCTGACATTTGCAAGGGATAGGCATTTTTTTGACAATACTTAATCCAGAAAAATTTACTTCATGCTCTTTAGGAGTGTGACAGTTGCCACAATGCAGTAATCCATTTTCAACGTAATCATCAGGGTTTTTGTGTGCCTTCATGTTAAGGATCGTTTCACCTAGTGCCTGCATCCTTTAGCTCCTTTTCTTTTTTCAATTGCTCGGTATAGTGGCTCAAATCAACGCCTAACTTACTCAAGCTATCCTCGTCATTGTCATAGCGTGTAGCTTGTTTTTGCTTGTACTGTTCAGCTTTATCCTGATTCACATAGCCACGTGTACCGCCTTGATCCTGAGTACGTGATAGCCAGTTATTGACAAACCGCTTGACGCCTCGTCTTGTTTTTCGCTTCGTTGGATTAGCATCAAGCCAACCCTTCATCTTTCGCAACTCCTGCTTGATGTCGACCGCTGGATATAATTTGCTCCACTCCTGAACATCGCTATCAGAAACTTCAAACAACGAACCATCATTCAGAGACAATTCAATAAACAAAGAATGGTTAGTATTCTGCGCGGAGCTAGCTTCTGGCTCCGGGCATAACTTGTTCTTCATTGTTTTACATTGTTTATCATTGTTCTCATTGTTTATCATTGTTGTTTGTGTGTTTCTGATATGCTTTTGATATGTTTCTGATATGCTTCTGTTATGCTTCTGATATGCTTCAGTATCGTTTCTGTGATGCTTTTCATCTTCGGTGCTTTGCCAAAACGCATAGTTATCAATGGTTATGACCGTCTTTTTAGCATCGCTTTTTCGTGTCAACATCCTTTCTTTCTCAAGAGTTTCTAAGAATTTATTTACTTTAGAGTTGCTCCAACCCCATCTTGTGCATAACTTCTGAATAGAGGTAATCATTTGGCCACGTTTGACCTCAATTGGGTTGCCATTGAAGATGGTTTTGTTATCTTTATGATTGGCCATCAACAACAGATCAACCCAAGCTTGGCCACGTGCAAATGGAGTGTCATCCCATAGCCAGTGATCAGACAATTCACGATATAAAGCGATGAACCCTTTATCTTTTTTTCTAGTAGTCATTGCTTTATCCTTTACACTTATTAACTAAAAAAGGCTTCTTCTAGTGATTGCTGATCCGGATCAACACTATTCCCTATGTCAAAGGGTAAGGATTGATCATCAGCCTGCTGTGTAATCTCATTAGTTGAATGATCTTCAGGCAATTCTTCTTCTATTTTTGTAGGTTCAGGATGTTCTTTATCTTCTTCGGCAGGAGTAACATCCTTAAAATCAATTTCTTCAACGTATGTGTACTTGCCTTCATCATCTATCACTGCCATGTCACCGGATAACCCTTGCTGCATGTCAATGCTCATAATTCCCCATTTAGAAATCAATTGCCTTAGCATTGTCTTTTGTGCCATACCGTCAAAGTCCTTTGACCAGAAAGTATAAGATGTGTTTTTTCTCAAATCGTTCCTGTATCCTGGACTGTAATGTTCAGCATGTGCCTTCATCTGATCCCTGCTCCAATAAAGCTCTTTTCTGAAACCGTTAAGTAGTTCAAAATAGGCAAAGTAGCCTATTGTCTTAGCATTTTCTCTTTCAATTGGATCTGTTATCGGATTGAATTCAGTCTTCCGATTAAACGGATCATAAGAAATTAATTCACCTTCTTTAACTGAAATAACATCAAGATCACGGTATTGGCCAGATCTGATTGCTAGTTGAATGTAGCCTTTATATCCAAGTTGAAATTGTGCAGCCTTGCCAATGTCTCTCACGTTATAAGGCACCATGTAAAAATGCCCTAATTGTGGTGAAGGACTTAACTTAAGCGATTCACCTAATAATGCTGCTGATAGGATGGATGAATAATCGCACTGTGCTAGATCCTTATTAGTTCCTACCGCTGTAACAATTGACGTTATAAACCTATCTCCATCCTTACCTGCGACAATGTCATACACTTTTTGCCTAACTGCCGGCAAATTCATGAAAGATGAAAAACTATTACTTTCTGCTCTTTGTGCTAATGTATTCTTATTACTCATTATTTGACCCCCTTGATCTGCTCAAATTCGATTCCTTCAGCCTTCATGAAGTTAGATAGGCTAATTAGCTGTGCCTTTGTTCCTTGAACCTTAAACGCTATTGTGTGGACTTCTTCAACATCCTTAGTAATCGGCTTAACCGTTGCTTCTGCTGCAGCTTTTTCTTCTTCAGGTTTAACAAATAAATCAACATCTTGTGCTTTTTGTTTTTCTCTTTTTGGATGTACCCTATAAAAGTGGACACGAAAAAGTTTAGTATGATACAAAATAGTAGACAGAGTAACGAAAGGAAACCACTATGGGAAAATACACCAAATACGATGAAGATTTTAAGAGAAGTCTGGTTAACCTCTATCAC
>DATERO010000162.1:0-14069 GCA_035271465.1 Dysgonamonadaceae bacterium
AATCTAGTTATTGAAAAAAGAATAGATGGTATTTCTAACGTTAATGATGAGTCCGATCGTAATGGAATGCGCATTGTGGTAGATGTGAAACGTGATGCAAATGCAAATGTTATCTTAAATACGCTTTATAAACTTACCGCACTACAATCTTCATTTAGTATAAACAACATTGCTTTAGTTAATGGTCGTCCACAAATGCTCAATCTAAAAGATATGATTGGACATTTTGTAAACCATCGTCACGAAGTTGTTATACGAAGAACACAATTTGATTTAAAAAAGGCAGAAGATAGAGCACACATACTTGAAGGATTGATTATTGCTTCAGATAATATTGATGAAGTAATTGCTATTATTCGTGGCTCTCAAAATCCACAAGAAGCTATACAACGTCTAATTGAGCGCTTTGAGTTAACCGAGATTCAATCGCGAGCAATTGTTGAAATGCGTTTACGTCAGCTTACAGGGCTTGAACAAGATAAGCTTCGTGGAGAATATGATGAAATTATGAAATTAATAGCTCATTTAAACGAAATTCTGAATAATGAAGAATTACGAATGGAAGTTATTAAAGATGAGCTTGTTGAAATTAAAAATAAATATGGAGACGAACGTCGTTCAGAAATAATATTCTCTTCAGAAGAATTAAACCCAGAAGATTTCTATGCTGATGATGAGATGATTATAACTATTTCACGTCTAGGATATATTAAGCGCACCCCATTAACTGAGTTTCGAACTCAAAACAGAGGTGGAGTAGGAGCAAGAGGATCTGAAACTCGAGTTGAAGATTTTGTGGAGTTCATTTACCCAGCTTCCATGCATAATTACATGTTGTTTTTCACACAGAAAGGAAAATGCTACTGGTTAAGAGTTTATGAACTTCCTGAAGGTTCTAAAAACTCAAAAGGGCGTGCAATTCAAAACTTACTAAATATAGATTCTGATGATGCTGTTACTGCTTTTGTTAGAGTAAAAGAACTTGAAGATAAAGAGTATCTAAACTCTAATTATTTAATATTTAGCACAAAAAGAGGTATAGTGAAGAAAACTCTCCTTGAGGCTTATTCTAGACCAAGACAAAATGGTGTAATTGCAATTTCATTAAGAGATAATGATGAAGTAATATCTGTTCGAATGACTAATGGCAAAAAAGATATCATTTTAGCCAATAAAAATGGTCGAGCTATTCGTTTTAATGAGACAAAAGTTAGAGCCATGGGTAGAACAGCAACTGGTGTGATAGGAATGAGATTAGATGATGAAAATGATGAAATTATTGGAATGATTTGTATGAACGCCTCATCTGAAGAAACAATTCTTGTTGTATCAGAAAAAGGCTACGGCAAACGCACAAGGCTGAATGATGAAGATGGAGAGCCAGTTTATAGAATCACAAATAGAGGTGGAAAAGGTGTAAAAACACTAAATGTAACCGACAAAACTGGTAAATTAGTTTCAATTAAAAGCGTTTCAGATGATAATGATTTGATGATTATAAATAGATCTGGAATTACAATACGTTTAAGCATAGCTGATATTCGCACAATGGGACGGGCCACTCAAGGAGTTCGCCTAATTAACTTGGATAAACGAAATGATGAAATTGCATCAGTCTGCAAGGTAGATTCTCAAGAAGAAGAGGAAGAAATAATTGATGTTGATGGATCAGATTCAACACTAGAAAATGAAAATAGAATAACTGATAATGAAAATGAATCAGACATTTAATTAAACTATTTATAAAAGTTAAGTCATACAATATACAAGAGAATTAACAGAAACACTAATTAATCTATTTTAAAAAGTTAGAAGAACATGAGAAAATTTTTAATTTTTAGTCTAATAACGACTTTTTCTTTAGTCGCATGCGCGCAAAAGGGGGTTGTTAAAGATGCAAGTAGATCATTAAAGAGTGATGATCTTAAAGAAGCACGAGTACTTGTAAAACAAGCACTTGAACATGAAGCAACATCAACTGATCCTGAGACTTGGAAGTTAGCTGGTGACATTGGAAATAAAGCTTTCGATATTGAAAGAACTAAAGAAATGCTTGGTGGTACTTCAAATGCTGATGTTATGTACCAAGGTTTGATTGAGTCTTATGAACCTTATTTAAAAGCCGACTCACTTGCTGAGTTACCTGACTCTAAAGGTAGAGTGAGAAATAAAGTTAGAAAAGACATCGCAGCCATTTTAAAAGCTAACCATCCATATTATATCAATGGCGGTATTCATTTTAATGAGAATCAAAAATTTAATGAAGCATCAAAATTTTTCGAAATATTTTGGGATATACCTCAGCTTTCATTATTTGAAGATAAAAAAGATGAATTTATAATAGATAGTACTTATCAAACAATCAAATATTATGCGATAATTACTGCTATTCAAGCTGAAGATCATGGTAGAGCTCTCAGTCTAATAAAGAGAGCTATTGATGAACCTTTTATCGAGAATAGCGCATATCAAGAAAGCGATCTTTATGAATTGATGGCTAGTGAATATATGCAATCAGGAGATACAGTTAATTATATGGAGACCTTGAATTTAGGAGCTTCAAAATTCCCCGCCAGTAAATATTTCATCCCAAACTTGATTAACGTATATATTCGTAATGGTGAAAATGAAAAAGCAATGGATTATTTAGATCAGGCTATAAAAAACGATCCTAGTAACTCATGTGATTTAAATAGTGTAAAAGCAGCATTATATTCTGAAAGAGAAGAGTTTGAAAAAGCTGAAGAAGAATATAATAAAGCTTTAGCTCAAGACGAAGATTGTGAACGTGCTCTTGAAGGATTAGCTGTTAATTATATACTTCAAGCACAAAATTTAAAAGATGTTACTGCACAGATAACTGATAGAAAAGTCCAAGCAGAAAATGACGAAAAGACTATTGAATTTTATATGACGGCGTTACCGCACTTAGAAAAATTTACTCAAAATCTTAAAAATAGAGAAGCAGATGAGTCTACTATTAAGAGCGCATTGATAAAACTTCAAAATGTATATTACAATCTAAGTAACTTAGGAGTTGATAAATCAAGTGAACTTGATGCTATTGAAGAAGAGCTTGGAACCAATAAATAATAGCAAATAATCTTGCAATGATAATTATAAGTATTAAAAATTATATGTATAGAGTGGTGCAATTAAACACCACTCTATATTATTTAATGCATATACCAAGAAAGCAATATTATTAAATTCAACCTTATCAACTAAACATAATAGTCATTATACTTATTTGCATTTTTATTATTGAACGTATTCTTCTTATAATTTAAATTTAATCGTTTACTAGTATTTTAAGTGCAAAATTACATTGAGAGCTTTGAAAAATACGTCAAATTTCTTTTCAGATGTTTCTTTCTCTTTTTTCTTTTTTATTTGTAAGTTATTTTCTTCACTTTAAGAGGCTGTAAATTGCCTTCTATCCTCATTTTTTATGTGTTTTTGAGTGAATTGGACACAATTATCCCTGGAGCTCGCTTTAGATTATAGGCGATAGCTTGTAAAACATGTTGCGTATGTGTTTTCTTTAATCCCTTTTAGCGAGCTGTTCCACCACCAACCATTTTTTGATACTGCCAAAGGTGCGCTCTACTACCCAGCGTGTCTTGCTGATAAGTTTGTTGAAACGTACTTGCCAAGGTGTTAAAGGGCGACTACGATAAGCCTTATGCATCACACGATTCTTTATTTTATCTTTTGTTAAAAAACGATCATTGTCAGGAACTTTATATCCTTTATCTGCTGAAACACCCTTGTCTTTATATCGTTTGGGAGTTTTCTTCAATAACGCTATTAAGCCTTTTGAATCATGTTGATTAGCAGCAATGGTATGAACTGCGACTACTAAGCCATTTTCATCTACAGCGTCATGATGTTTAAATCCAAAATGAAAGCTACCACCTTTTTTCATCCATCTACCTTCTGTGTCTACGCCTTTTCCTTGCTGCTTTTTTAGAAAGACTGATTGTTTCTTTTGCTCATCCTCATTAACTTCATCTTCTTTGCGGTCTTCAACTATACTGTAACGAATATTACCTTTAGGTTTACGAAGACTATCCGTCAAAGAAGCATCCACTTTAATACCGGTCTGAATAATGACATTATGTTTCTCCAATTGTTTGTTGAAAGCTCCCAGTATTTTATCCATACCATTGCTGTTAGTTAATTCTGTACGAAAACGGCTAAGGGTACTATGATCAGGAACTGAGTCTTCCAGACTCAACTCACAAAACGCATAGCAGAAAGAGAGTCATTGACAAGGTTTTCAGTCTTCTCATCTGATAAATCATTCCAAATACCCAACAAAAGCATTTTAAAGAGAAGGATGCCACTGTATGGCTTAGCTCCTTCAAGAGTATTCCACTTAGAATAATAACGAGAGATTACCTTATTTATTTTATCCCAGTTGATAAGTGTGTTTATTTGATTGTAAAACAAAGAAGTCTTGGTAGAGCGTTGCTCAACAAAATAAGTGGAAAATGACATTTGAGAGGTATTTATTTTTGTTCGTTTCATCACCTAAACATACGCTTTAATCTCCTATATGCCAAAGTAATATGTCATTAAAACATGCGGATTATCGTGCAAAGGTCACGTAATATAACACCAGTTAGATACAAATAAAAATGCGTTGTAGTTTTGTATACTACAACGTATTTTATAAAACAATTTTAGCTTTATTGAACATCAATATGATTTAGTTGCCTTTACTTCATCAATTGATGTATGATTCTTTTCAAGGGCACGCCATGCATAAAATATATATCCCATTACAATAGGAATAAATAATGACACTATTGCCATTGCATTCAAGGTGAACTTACTCGATGAAGAGTTTTGAAGAGTGAGTGAGCTTTGTAAATCACTCACTGAAGGATAATAAGCAGTATTGTTGATACCTGAAATAAATATCAACATTGTAACCGTTAAAATTGCACCAGCACCTGCTATCCAAACACCTTTTCTATAACTAGGATTAAGTGCTGATTTAATTATCCCAAATAATACTCCCCCCACTCCAATCAGAAAGATTGCAAATAGGACTGGATTCTCTAAAAAATTATTCAAATATTTCATCTTCTCCATGTACACCTCTTTTGTTTCAGGATTTACAGCAAAGCCATCTGATGTAAATGTCCAAATCACAAATGTCAGAAAGAATAGGAGAAAAGGAACCGCATTGTATGTTAGATACTTATGAGTTCTTTTCTGCAGCACAGGATGATCTAATCTATTTATAAAATAAAGACAAGCCATTGTACGAGCTAAAAATAGAACTGCAAATCCTAAACTTAAATTACGAAGATTAACTAATGCTTCTAATCCATGCCAAGAGTTTTGCCATTGACTAATAACAGGTCCAACTGATCCTACTCCAGCAATGTTTGCTTTACTCATCGTAAATTCAGATCCTGTAAAAAATGTTGCCAATGCTACACCAACCAAGAAAGTTCCAAGTACTCCATTTATAAATAAGAAGGTTCTGTATGTTTTTATACCAAGAAAATTACCCGGTTGTGACTGAAATTCATATGAAACAGCTTGTAATGTAAAGCAAAATAGAATTGCCATCCACACCCAGTAAGCTCCTCCAAAGCTTGTAGAGTAGAATAATGGGAATGAAGCAAAGAATGCACCACCAAAAACCACTAGTGTAGTAAATGTATAATGCCACTTTCGACCAAGTATATTAGTCAGTAATTTTTTCTCATCTTTAGTTTTTGATAAAGAAAACAGCATGGACTGACCCCCTTGTACAAAAAGTAAGAAAGCAAATATGCCAGCTATCAAGGAAATTAAAAACCACCAATAATGCTGCAAAAATGAATATGTAAACATAATTTTATTTTTTTATTAAGATTAAGAGTTGATTAATAAGCAGACTTATTGTCAGTATCTTCTTCTGGTCCTTTTTTAATTTGCTTTACCATAATTCTTACTTCAGCAATTAATAGAACGGTAAACATTATAAAGAAAAGAGCAAAGGTTGTAATAACAGAACTCGTTTGAACACTTGAAACGGCTGCTTGAACTGGAAGCAAATCTTGAATTGTCCATGGTTGACGTCCAACTTCAGCAACAATCCATCCTGCTTGTCCTGAAATATATACCAAAGGTAAGCTCCAAAACGAAACATGTAAAATCCATCTATTTTTGAGGAGAGTTTTTTTACGATTAAAATACCATACTATTGAAAACAAGAGAATAAAATAGAATCCAATCATAACCATCACTCTAAATGTGTAAAATAGAAGAGGTACATTAGGAATTGTTTGTTCTGGCTTGTCTAAATATCCATAACCAAAATATGCAAAATTTTCTTTGAGTGTAGCTTCAAAACCTGCAAGCTCATCATCACGACCTTCATCTTTGGCAACTTGGAAATTGGCCAATGCTTCAATTGCTTTTTTACCTCTGACTCTTTTTTCTTCGAACGATAAGGCAGTAGTACCATCTTGTAAAGTATAGCCTCCTTCAATGATATCATTTATCCCGGGGACAAAAGCATTTAAATTGCGATGCCCCATAAGAGAAAGAAGTTTGGGTAGTTCTACTTTAAATAAAAACCCATATGCTTGATCCGCATACTTCGATTTGTCTGCTGTGCTTGGGTGTAAAACACCCATTGCGACTAATCCTGCACCCTCTTTACCATGGTAAAGTCCTTCCATTGCAGCTAGTTTCATAGGTTGCTTTTGAGCAACTTCATAACCCGACCCATCACCTGTTACAGCAAGGAGCACAAACGATATTAATCCAAAGATTGCACCAATTCTGATACTTTTAAACGCAAAATCAAGATGTCGTCTCTTTATCAAAAACCATGAACTAATGGAAAGTACAAAAACAGCACCAGTAGCCCAGCCTGAAAGTACTGTGTGGAAAAACTTATTAATAGCAACAGGCGAGAGAGCAATTGCCCAGAAATCCACCATTTCGTTTCTAACAGTTTCGGGATTAAACTCCATTCCAATTGGATATTGCATCCATGCATTGGCAATGAGAATCCAAAGTGCTGAAAGAGTTGCTCCTAAAGTTACAAGCCAAGTAGCAGTCAAGTGTGCTTTCTTGCTAACTTTATTCCATCCAAAAAACATAATAGAGATAAAGGTTGCTTCTAAAAAGAAAGCCACAATTCCTTCTATAGCAAGTGGAGCTCCAAATATATCTCCTACAAACCAACTGTAGTTAGACCAGTTTGTTCCAAATTGAAATTCAAGAATTATACCTGTTGCTACCCCGATAGCAAAATTGATTCCGAAGATCTTCATCCAAAACTTTGCAGCTCGTTTCCACTCTTCATTACCTGTGCGCACATATATTGTCTCCATGATTGACATAACTATTGCTAGACCCAAAGTCAAAGGGACAAAAAGCCAATGATATCCGGCAGTCATCGCAAACTGCAATCGCGACCAATCTACAACTGATGAAAACTGAAAAAAATCCATATTTTATATATTATTGAGAGTTAACTTCTGATTGATTATATTTGTAAAACCCTATTTATCAAGGTTTTTTGATTAATTCTTTACGAACATGATCTGCCTTGTCAGTAGCATTATCATAGGTCTTATTTAAAAGATTAGGAGAAAAAATTGGTTTTAGAATGAAAAACATAAATATTAATTTTATGATAACAATGATCCATAATGTTTTTCCTAAAGTAGTCATGTTTGTAAAACCTTCCCAAAACATTTTGAACCAATTAAACTTAGTTTTTGTAGTATCCATAAGATGAATATGATTTAATTAAGAATTGAGATAAGAGTTAGGTATAAGAGAAATACAATAAGAATAAATTATAGCACTTAATCTCTAACCCCGATTTCTGAATATTGATTTAAGCTTGCCCCACTCCACCTAATGGTGGAAGAAATCCAAGATTTTCATTATTCATTGTCACTGTTCCATTTAGTTTTTCAAATTTGTCAATATTATCTTTTAAAGCTGACAATAGACGTTTTGCATGATCAGGTGTTAATATAATTCTAGATTTCACTTTTGCTTTTTTCATACCTGGCACTACGCGAATAAAGTCTAAAACGAATTCAGATGATGAGTGAGAAATTATGGCTAAGTTTGAATAAGTACCTTGTGCTATTTCTTCTGTGAGTTCTATTTCTATTTGATTTTGAAGATTATCTTCTTTTCGGTCCATAGTTGTTTTTTATGTAAAGTTTGATCCTATATAATACATGTTAAAGTTATTTTAAAGATAAGCTTTTGAACAACACACTGATTTAGAAGCTATTTTAAGGCAGTTCGAATAAAAAGAATGTGTTATCTTTATAATAAGATTATACAAGTAATTTTAATGAACACAAATATAAAACATTAATTCAATTACATGATATTTTATATGTTAATATGGTTATGTCTCAAATTCGATTTGAATAAATAACTCCGTGGTAATTCTTCATTTTTTTAAAAAGAACTATTATTTTGAATAAGTTTTAATTCTTCTAATATATTATTTATTGACCCTTTTGCATCACCTAATTTCAAATAAACACCTTTAGTGCGTTCATATAGTGGATTATCCACCCCTGCATATCCCGGATTCAAATCGAAATTGCAAATAATTATCTCTTTTGATTGATCAACATTTAAGATAGGCATGCCATATATAGGAGTATCCACAGCATCTCTCGCTGCAGGATTTAATACATCATTTGCACCAATAACAATAACTGCATCAGTATTTTTAAACTCATCATTAAGTGCATCCATCTCATATAGCTGTTCATACGATACATCTGCTTCTGCAAGAAGCACATTCATATGGCCAGGCATGCGACCAGCTACTGGATGAATCGCATATTTCACTTCTGCACCATTAAGCTCTAATTGATCAGCCAACTGCTTCACCAAATGCTGTGCTTGAGCCAATGCCATTCCATAGCCAGGAACGATAATTACTGAACGAGAAGCAGCTAATATCTCTGCAGCAACTGGATCTTGATTTTTAACTTCAGTGTTGATGTTTGATTCAACTGCCATTTGAGCACTTTTCAATTCTGTCAATAGTTGTTGAATAGATTCTTTTGCATCACCTAACTTTAAATAAACACCCTCTTTTCTATCATATAGTGGATTGTCCACTCCTGCATATCCTGGATTTAAATCGAAGTTGCAAATGATCACCTCTTTTGCTTCATCAACATTTAAGATGGGCATGCCGTATATAGGAGTATCAACAGCATCTCTCGCTGCAGGATTTAATACATCATTTGCACCAATAACAATAACTGCATCAGTATTTTTAAACTTATCATTAAGTGCATCCATCTCATACAGCTGTTCATACGACACATCTGCTTCTACAAGAAGCACATTCATATGGCCAGGCATGCGACCAGCCACTGGATGAATCGCATATTTCACTTCTGCACCATTAAGCTCTAATTGATCAGCCAACTGCTTCACCAAATGTTGCGCTTGTGCCAATGCCATTCCATAACCAGGAACGATTATAACTGATTTGGCTAAAGCCAAAACATTTGCTGCAGTTTTTTCTTCTAACTCTTTTGATGTTTGAAGTGATTTCTCTGTTGCATCTTTTAATTTTATTGATGATTTTGAGTTACTTACTTCTTTTTTGCTCTTTACTGAAGTTCTACCTGTCAAAATATCCAAGAGACTTCGGTTCATTGCTCTACACATAATTTGTGTAAGCAACAATCCTGATGCTCCAACAATTCCTCCAACTGCAACTAATAAAATATGTCCAATCGCCATTCCTGCAACTGCACCTGCAACACCACTAAGTGAATTGAGCAAAGAGATAGTAATTGGCATGTCTGCACCCCCTACTCTTATTGCAAAAACATATCCAAATAGCGAACTAAATAATAGAGCAATCAATAGAATGAAATAGGGATTAGAAATAACAGCTACAGAAGTGCCAATGAATAATGCAAGAACAACAGCTAATAGAGATCCAACAAGTGCAAATCGAATAATTGATCCATGTTTTTTCCAAACGATTGGCTTTTGTGGTAATATATGATGTAGTTTTCCTGCAGCAATCAAACTGCCCACTAAGGTTATCAAACCCACAACCAATGCCAAAGAGGCGGTTACGTTAGAAAACATGTAATATTCGGGTTGAGTATTTCCACCAGCAGGTACAACAGCACCAAATCCTAATAATGAAATTGCTCCTACTATAGCTGATGCAGCGCCCCCTACTCCATTTAGAAGTGCCACCATTTGAGGCATTTCAATCATCTTTACACGTCGAAACATTATTAAACCAATGAATAGACCAATTAGCATATAAATG
This sequence comes from Dysgonamonadaceae bacterium, assembly GCA_035271465.1. Taxonomy (GTDB): domain Bacteria; phylum Bacteroidota; class Bacteroidia; order Bacteroidales; family Dysgonomonadaceae; genus UBA2632. The sequence goes on from DATERO010000162.1 coordinate 10,307, forward strand.
TAAATGGAAACAACACTCAAAATATCATACCTTATGAGTGTTATAACAATACCTGCAAGTAAACTAACAGCACTTAGAAGATTACCTCTAACTGCTGTTTTCACTTTACTCATCATTGAAATGCCAGCTAGTACAAAAAGAGCTAGCACAGTACAAATTATATAATACAGCATTAAACTCATTTTCTAACACTTTTTTTCTTGTTAAACATGCGAAGCATTCTGTGTGTAACTCCAAAACCACCCATCACATTAATTGCTGCAAACACAATTGCTACACCTGCTACAACCTGTGCAATTATTGATTCTCCAGATTTAAATGATAGTCCTACAGCCACCATTGCTCCCAAAATAGAAATACCTGATAAAGCATTCATTCCTGACATTAGAGGGGTGTGTAATAAGCTTGGCACATTTTTTATAATGAAGTACCCCAGGATGGATGAGACAATAAAAATTAAAACTAATAATAAAGGATTCATATTTTCTTGTTATTAACTTGTCTATAAAAAGATAACCGCTTCAATAATCAATTCAAATCATCAAAGCAGCTATCAATTACATAAATTCATATCTTTTATTTAAAAAACTATATATATACAATTTAAGTCTTGCTATACATTTAATTGATACCCATAGCCTCTTTTGTTCCAGCATGTACAATATTACCATCATGCGTAACTAAAATAGAGCGAACTATTTCATCATTTAAATCCAAAACAATTTCAGAATCTTTTGTCAAGTATTTCACCAAGTTATAAACGTTATTTGCAAACATCCATGTTGAACTGGTTGGTAGCATTCCAGGTATATTTTTAATCCCCTGAATCATTACTCCGTGTTTAATTTCTTTTTCTCCTGGTGTTGTTAATGCGCAATTACCCCCTTGATCTATTGATATATCAACAATTACAGAACCTTTCTTCATTGTCTTGACCATCTCCTCGGTTAAAATAATAGGTGCTACTTTACCAGGAATTAAAGCACTGCAGAAAATTATATCCATATCAGTTATTAATTCTGCCAATACTTCTCGCTCTTTAATCAGCCATTCTTCTGATAGTTTATTTGCATATCCACCTTCGGCAACTGCTACTTCTGGAGGAACACCTAACTCGATTGCTTTTGCGCCTAAGCTCTTAGCTTGCTCAATAGCATCAGGCCTAATGTCAGCACCATAGGTGATTGCACCTAATCTTTTTGCTGTTGCAAGAGCCTGTAAGCCAGCAACGCCTACCCCCACAACCAATACTTTAGCAGGTTTCAACATACCAACTGCAGTAAACATTTGAGGCATGAAAATAGATAAGTCATTTGCTGCCATCAATATTCCTTTATAACCTGCACATGTACTCATCGACGTTAAAGCATCCATATTTTGAGTACGTGAAATACGTGGTATTCCATCTAGAGTAAGACTAATTACACCTACAGCTGCAAGCTTTTTCACCATCTCGTGATTAACTGGCGATGCTGGATGTATAAAAGTAATAAGATATTGTCCTTTATGCATCATATCCACCTCGTGCATATTAAAGCTACTGTTAAAAAGTGGTTCTTTCACTTTCAATATTAGGTCTGATCTTTTATACACATCCAAAGGACTCGAAACGAGCTCTGCGCCCATTGCAATATAATCCTCGTCGTGATAAAGAGAATTAATTCCAGCACCAATTTCTATTAAAACCTTTGCTCCATCCTGTATAAATTTTTTCACAGTTTCGGGACTTGCAGCTACTCGCGCTTCTCCCAGCATAATCTCTTTAGGAATTCCTATTATCATAGCTTGAAAATGTATTTGAATGTTTTTAGTGAATTTAGACTTTCTCAAAGACTAAAATCATGATTAAATTGATGAAATTAAGGCATAAGCACACTATACAAATTTATATATAATAAACAAGAACTACAATTAATTAAGTCTGATATCTATCTTGACAAAATAGAAAAAATAGATTGATGAAGTTGAGCAAATTAACAGCTATTTTCATACAATTTGTACATTATGCCACTAAAATGCTCGGCTTTCAAATTATTCACATTTAATGCTATATTTTTAATCACTCTTGCAGTGAATATTTTCTTTGTTAAATATTTAAATATTACATTTGCATCTTATTAGAGAGAAAATTTTTAAAACATTATTGATATGGTAAATTACAAAGATCTAGGACTTGTAAATACAAAAGAGTTATTTGCAAATGCAATTAAAGGAGGATACGCTATTCCTGCTTTCAATTTTAATAACTTGGAGCAAATGCAAGCAATTATTTCTGCATGTGTTGAAACAAAATCTCCAGTTATTTTACAAGTTTCCAGTGGCGCACGTAAGTATGCAAACCAAACTTTATTACGTTACTTAGCACAAGGTGCAGTACAATATGCAAAAGAGTTAGGTTATGAAATTCCAATCGTTCTTCACTTAGACCACGGTGATAGCTTTGAATTATGCAAAGATTGTATCGATTCGGGTTTCTCTTCAGTTATGATTGATGGATCACATCTTCCATATGAAGAAAACGTTGCACTCACAAAACAAGTAGTTGAATATGCTCACCAGCATGATGTAACTGTTGAAGGTGAGTTAGGTATTTTAGCTGGTATTGAAGATGATGTGGTTGCTGAACATCACACATACACAGAACCAGACGAAGTAGTTGATTTTGTAACACGTACTGGTGTTGACTCACTTGCTATTTCAATTGGTACATCTCACGGTGCTTTCAAATTTACACCCGACCAATGTACACGTAACGAAGAAGGAGTTTTAGTTCCACCACCACTACGTTTCGATATACTTGAAGAAATCGAACGTCGTATTCCTGGCTTCCCTATTGTTCTTCATGGTTCTTCTTCAGTTCCACAGGAGCATGTTAAGACTATCAATAAATATGGTGGTAAGGTAAGTGACTCTATTGGTATTCCTGAAGAGCAATTGCGCAAAGCAGCTGTATCTGCAGTATGTAAAGTGAATATAGACTCTGATGGTCGTTTAGCAATGACTGCTGCAGTGAGAGAAGCTCTTGCTAAAGATCCAGCTGAATTTGACCCAAGAAAATACCTTGGACCTGCTCGTGAAGAATTGAAAAAACTATACATGCACAAAACAGAAAGTGTTTTAGGCAGCGCAGGTAAAGCGTAAGCAAGGTCTATAAAACATAAACATATAACATAAAAAAGCTCTCCGATAATTCGGAGAGCTTTTTTGCTTTTGTCACAATTAAAAAGTATTTATCTTTGCCAATAAAGAGTTTTCTTCGAAATCAATCCGTTCACAATTTAATGTATCGTATATGAATATTTTAATATTATGCACCGGCAATAGTTGCCGCAGCCAAATGGCACATGGCTTCTTACAATCGTTTAATAAACAGATAAATGTAGCATCAGCCGGAACAGAGGCTTCTGGAAATATTAACCTTAAAGCAATGGAAGTTATGAGAGAGATTGGTGTCGACATTAGTCATCATACATCTGACTCGATAGAAAAATACCTTCACGATGAGTGGGATTATGTAATTACAGTTTGCGGTGGTGCAAACGAAGCTTGCCCATCATTCTCAGGCAAAGTAAAACATCGCCTACATATTGGTTTTGATGACCCCTCGTATGCAATTGGAACTTCTGAATTTATCGATAGTGAATACTATCGAGTGCGTGACGAAATTAAAGAAGCATTTTACAAACTATATACAGAAAAGATAGCACCAACTTTTTAATTATATGCTATTGTATGATAGCCAACATTGATAACTAGTAAACCT